>NZ_AUTO01000218.1:0-15182 GCF_000498055.1 Pseudoalteromonas sp. TB51 | reverse complement strand
CTGCCGATAGAGTCAGTGAAGGTGCAAGCCTAAGGGCGGCTTTACAGCAAACTAAGTTGTTTCCGCCGATGATGCTGCACATGATTGCCAGCGGTGAAAAATCAGGTGAGTTAGAGCAAATGTTAGAGCGCGCGGCTAATAACCAAGACCGTGAGTTTGAAAGCATGGTAAACGTATCATTAAAATTATTAGAGCCAGCAATGATTGCCTCAATGGCGGTGATTGTTTTGTTTATAGTAATGGCTATTTTACAGCCAATAATGGCAATGAATAAAGCGGTAGGACTTTAAGCTTTAAGGGGTTAGCTAAGTTAGTATTTACTTAGATGACGCCAAATTAAATTATGTTTTTGGAAAATGAGGTATTTACGTGAATAAACAATCAGGTTTTTCTTTACTCGAAGTAATGGTGGTATTGGTTATTATCGGGATGATTATGTCAATTGTGGCGCCTAATATTATGGGCCAACAAGAAGAAGCTGCTATCGATAAAGCACATCTAGATATTCAACAGCTTGAAGATGCAATGAGCTTATACAAGCTTAAAAATAAAAGCTACCCAAGCACAGAGCAAGGCCTAGAAGCATTGGTCAATAAAACCAGCATTGAGCCAATTCCTAAGCGTTTCCCTGATGGTGGTTTTGTAAATGAATTACCAGAAGATCCATGGGGTAACCCGTATCAGCTAATTAGCCCAGGTGAAATTGGCAAGTTTGATATTTTTTCAATGGGACCTGATGGCGAAGCCGGTACCGATGATGATATTGGCAACTGGAACGAAGACGAGCAATAAATGCGACTTAACCCAGCAGTATGGTTAAATACGATTGCACGAGGCTTACTATGCAAGTAAGCCTTAATCGTATGCGCGCCCACCATCGTGGGTTTAGCTTAATAGAAATTTTAGTGGTACTTACTATTATCGCATTTGCGACCAAAATGGTGGTATACAGCTTAGAAGGCGGTGCCGAAGATGAGCTTGATACACAAGCGCTTAGGCTGCATACCACCATTAACATGGCCTCTGAATTTGCTATTTTAAATCAAATAGAACTTGGCTTAATGGTTGAGGAAAACACCCTTGAGTTTTTAGTATTTGATGGCGAAAAATGGATTACCTTTGACCGCGAAGACCTTTACAAGCCCATTGAGCTGGATGAACGGTTAAAACTCACGCTCAATTTAGAAGATTTAGCCTGGTCACAAGAGAACTTACTTGAGCAAGCAAATTGGCGTGAGCTAATGAGCGGCGGCGATGACGATAGCTTATTAGAGCTTGAAAAACTAAAAATACCGCAAGTCCTTATTTTATCATCTGGCGAGGTCAGCGCCTTTCAGCTTATTGTTGAATTAAAAGAGCAAAGCGAGCCTGTGTATTACATTGAAGGGGAATTTACAGCCCCTGTTAATTTGCGAAAAGAGCCATAATAATGAGGCTAAATAAAGGCTTTACCTTACTCGAAGTGCTTGTAGCGTTAAGTATTTGTGCTATGGCTGGGATTGCAGCTATGCAAGCAACCGGCGAGCATATAAATCATTTAACAACACTTGAAGAGCAAACGTATGCATCGTGGGTGGCAGAAAATGTGCTTGTGGTGCAGCGTAGTAAAGGTAAAGACTGGCAGGCTAAAAATGGCGCGCGCGGCAGCGAAGTAATGGCGGGCGTTGAGTGGTTTTGGAAGCAAGAAATAGCAAAAACTGCAGACAAAAGCTTTGTAAAAGTGACCATAAATGTTTTTAGCGACGAAAAATACGAGCAATCGGTGTACGAGCTTTCAACTTATTTAAATAAAGGCAGTTAATAAGTGAAGCAGCGCGGATTTACATTAATCGAAGTATTAGTTGCTATGGCTATTTTAGCGGTGGTGATTATGGCTACTCACCAAATTTTAGACTCAACCACTAAAGCAAAAGAAGCGTCTGATGAAAAAATAGCGGAGCTTAACGGCCTACAAACCGCATTTAGGTTAATGGACCAAGACTTTAGCCAAATGACTCAGCGCACTGTACGTAATGAAGCCGGTGATGCGCAAGAGCAATACTTACTAGCAGGGCGTTATATATTAGAAAGCCAATACGATGGTATTGCGTTTGTACGTGATGGCTGGGTTAACCCAATCAACTTGCTGCCTCGTTCTGAGTTACAAGCCGTAGGGTATAGAGTGCTTAATGACAATTTAGAGCGTGTATACAGAGTGTATGTAGATCAGCTTGATAATATGGAGCCGCGGGTACAAGTTGTTTTAAAAGGTATTGAAGAACTTAAATTTGAATTTTTAGATGCCAACAACGAGTGGCAAGAGCAATGGCAAATAAAAGCCTTACCTAAAGCGGTTGCGGTTACTTTACAACAAATTGAGGCAGAGCCTATTCGTCGTGTTTTTTTAGTACCCGGGCAGGGCAAAAACAGCGGGGAGAGTAATTAATGAATAAGCGCGAATCACGCGGTGCCGCATTAGTTATTGTGCTGTTTATTGTTGCACTGGCCGCGATATTAGCCGTAGAAATGAGTGCTAATTTAATGGTGCAGGTTCAAAAAAGCACTAACCTGCAAGGTCACCAACAAGCAAAGTGGTATGCCTACGGCGGTGAAGAGCTGGCAATAAAGGCACTAAAGTTAAGTAAAGACGATGATCCTGACAAAACCTCGTTAGATCAGGTTTGGGCCACGCAAGGCGACACCCAATACCCTGTAGATAACGGTACTCTAAGCGGTAAAATTACTGACTTACAGGCGTGTTTAAATTTAAATGCATTAGGGGAAGCGCCAGACTCAAACTCTACCAGCAAAACCAACCCTGCTCATAAAGCACTCTTTGCATTATTAGAAAACATTGAAGATTTACCTGCCGAGGAAAGCGAAGAAGCAATGGCAGACAGTGTATTTGACTGGCTTGATGAAAACAGCATTACCTATCGCTCAGGCGCTGAAGAAGACGAGTATTTATCGCGTGATTACCCTTATATGAGCGCAAATAGTTTATTTGCATCACCTTCTGAGCTGCGTTTGGTAAAAGGTTTTAATCCGCTAGTAATGGAAAAGGTATTACCTTTTGTGTGTGTTATTCCGGGGTCTCCCTTATTATCGATTAACGTCAATACGTTACTTCCCGAACAAGCACTTATTTTAAGTGCCATGATTGACGAATTATCGTTATCGGGCGCAGAGGCTGTTATAGCAGCTCGCCCTGAAACCGGATTTGATAGCGTGGATGAATTTTTTTCCGAGGTACAGCAGCAAGGCGGTACAAATTTAGATTCGGTTAAAGAACTATTTAGTATTAACAGCGAATATTTTAAATTACAAACGCAGGCGACATTTGTCGATTTGCGTTTTTCGATGACCACATTACTTCATGCCAAAAATGGCGAAGTAACGATACTGGCGCGAAAATTTGGAGGCGTACAGTGACAGAAATACTGCTGATCCGCACGGGTCAAACAGAGCAAGATAAATTAAATTGGTTAATTTATTCACCACAAGAACAAGAAATAATTGCCAGTGGGGAATTAACCGATGCAAGCCGTTTAAGTGAGCTAAGTGAAAAAGCGCAAACCCGCGAGGTAGTGGTATTACTGCCTAGCGATCAGGTGCAGCTTAAAACAGTGGCGTTGCCGACTAAGTGGAATCGCAAGTTAGAGCAAGCGTTGCCGTACATGCTTGAAGAAGATATTGCGTGCGATATAGACGAGCTATTTGTCGCAATTGGCGAGCCCACTATGATTAATGAGCAGCATGCAATTAAAGTTGCCTTAACAGACCGCGAGTGGTTTGAGGCTTGGCTTGCTTTATTTTCAGAGCATAACTTGGCGGTATACACCATTTTACCTGATGCCCTGCTACTGCCTACAGCCGACGATGATACATTAACCGCCATAGAGCTTAATAATCAGTGGTTATTTAAAAGAGGCGATTGGCATATTAGTGCCGTTGAGAATAGCTGGCTAAGGGATTACTTAAGTGCACTTGGCGAGCCGAGCGTAAAGCACTATAGCCCGGCTAATCAGTTTCCTGAATGTATTAACCTAATTTCGCAAGCAAGCGACTACGATTTACCATTGGCTTTATTTGCTAAACAACTTACCAGCGTTAAATTTAATTTACGCCAAGGTATGTACCAGCTTAAAAAGAAAAGTGCACTGTGGTGGGGTTATTGGAAGGGCGCAGCCATTATTACCGGTGTTGCTTTATTTGCTACCATTGCAATAAAGCTTGTTGAACTAAATCAACTTAACTCGCGTGTTGAGCTTGCTAAAGCCCAGGTAGTGGATAGATACCAAAAAGCATTTCCCGGAACTAAAGTACGTCCTAACTTAATTAAAAGCCAAATCAGGGGCGCGCTTAAAACCATTAATGGCGAAAGTGAAGCCGGGTTTTTAGATTTGACCAGCCAATTGGTTGGCGTGTTTTCGCAAGTAAGCGAATTTACGCCAGAAACCCTACGTTACGATAAACGCCGTAATGAGCTGCGAATACGCGCACGCGCAAAAGACTTTCAAACGTTTGGTAAAGTAAAAAGTATACTTGAGCAACAAGGGTTAACGGTTGAACAAGGGTCGTTAAATAACGATGGCGATTTTGTAGTAGGCGAGATTAAACTGCGAGGTGCAGTATGAAAAAGCAAATAATGCAATACTGGCGCTCTTTAAAAGAGCAGGAGCAGCAATTGATTATGGTTGCTGGTGGTATATTTGTTATTTTTGTTTTAGTAATGGGGATTTTTAGACCTTTAAATAACGCCATAGATAAAGCTAAAAAGTCGTACGTCACTCAGCAAGAGCTGCTCGTATGGGTTGATGAAAGCATAGTAAAGTTAAAAGCGGCGGGTAACACGCAGGCAATTAGCAATCAAAATATTAGCCAAGTGGTTAATTCAACGCGTAGTCGCTATCGTATTACTATTAGTAAAATGCAGCCTAACGATAACTCGTTACGTTTAACGCTTGATTCGGTAGAGTTTAATCAATTAATAGAATGGTTAGACGAACTGGTTAATCAGCATGGCTTAAGAGTAGAGAACCTTGATTTAAGCAAAGATGATAAATCAGGGTTTGTACGTGTAAGCCGCTTAGTACTAGAGAAGTAATTAATGAAAAAAATAATAATATTATCAGTGGTATTTTTTATTAGTTTTATTGTGTTTTGCATAATGAAATTACCAGCGGCCATTGCGTTAGACCTAGCTAAGCCGTACTTACCAAAGCAGCTTGAAATAGGGCAAACCGTAGGGAGTGTATGGCAAGGTCAAATGATGCAAGTGCGCTATCAAGACGAGCAGCTAAATAATGTACGCTGGGATATTGCTGGCTGGCAGTTATTTACGGGTAATTTAAATGCTAACTTAAAATTTGGTAATCCGCGTGAGCGTAGCGATATTTCGGGCTATGCTGATGTGAATTACGGATTATTTAATAATGTGGTTAAAGTTACCGATGGTATAATTCGCTCTACCGTAGAGCGTGCCATGCAACGTATTGCACTACCTATACCAGCTACGGCTAAAGGCCGAGTCATTTTAGAGCTTAACGAGTACACCTCGGGTGCGCCTTATTGTGAGTCATTAAAAGGCGAGATTGCTAGCCCAAATATAGATGTTAAAGGCTTTAATGGCTGGTTTAACATAGGCCCACTGAGTGGCATGTTAAGCTGTAAGTCGGGCGATATAGCTATTTTGGTCGACCCAGATAACACGTTAGGTCTTGAAGCCGACGCAACACTTAAAGCTAACTTTGACTTTAAAGTAGCAGGCTATGTTAAACCTGATGCCAGCTTACCAAAAGATGTACACGACGCGGTTAAGTTTTTAGGCCGCCCCGATACACAGGGCCGCTACCCACTAAATTTTTAATGTAACAAAAGAGATTTAATGCAATTACCACAGTTTAACGAGCAACACGCACAGCAATTAAGTGCATTTTTAAGTACTCAACCTCAGGCTATGTCATTAACACAAAGCCAAGGCTATCTATTTGGGGTTATTTGTTCGCCAAGCCCATTAGAAGTTCACCAGTGGTTAGCGCATATTGTGCCTAATACGGCTAACGATTTAGACGAAGAAATACTGTTTTTATTTATGGCGTTATACCATCAAATTAGTGAGCAAGTATTTGAAACCGGTTACAAGTTACCCGCCAATTTTGACCTAGACTATACCCAAGCGTGGAGTGAAGGTTTTTTACGTGCTACTCAAGAATACGCACAACCTCTATTAACAGCTCCCGCTTTAGAGCCTCAGTACAAAGAAGCACTAGAGAGTGCGTTAAGTACGCTTAGCTTTTTTGCTGTTGATGAGCAAACAAGAGTGAAAATTGCGCAGCAAAATAGCATGACACTCGAAGCTTTATATCAGTATCAGTACGAATCAATGGGCGACTTTGCATTAGGTTTTGCCGAGCTTATTGAAGTGGTAGCCATAAACAGTGGGCTGATTACAGATGAAGGGTGGGAAGAGTAGCCTTTAGGTGTATTAAACGGCGCTTAGAATAATTAAGCGCCAAGTTCTAAAATAATATCAGTGCAGCCTTTTTTACACTTAACAACGCCTTTACCCGGCTCGCTGGTGGCTAAATCGAGTGTTAACACCTCGCCGCACTGCTCACAATGCAAGGTTTTTCCTTGCGATAGCTTTTTAAGTATTGTGCGCTGTTTATGAAAAGAGTCACTCGCTTTTTTGTTTAACTGCGAAAAATCCACTACTTAGCTCTCTTTTGTTCTAATGCATCCGATACAATTTTACACACTGTATTTAAACGCTCTTCGTAAAAATATAAATTTAGGTCGCGCTCGCGGCAATAACGTAAATGAAATAACTGCACTGAATCATCAGTGGTAAAGGTTTTTTCAATATATTCGTGCTCAGACTCAGAGAGCTTTAACGCACTGCTAATACGGTTTTTAGCCATATTGGCTGCTGGGCTACGGTTTATTTTGCTCGCATCACTTAAAAAACCCACACCTTCACCTAATAGCTTTTCGCGGGGCTCTTTAACTAATGGGTGATCAATAGTAAAAAACGCAAGGATCAGAATGACCAATATAATAAACTTTTTCATGAATGCGTAAACCTTGATCTTAATGGGGTAAATTTAGCAAGCAGTGTAATAAACTGCATTTTAAAAGCAAGTAACTGAGATGAATAAATTATTAGCAATCTATACCTGTAATTTTAGCCAGTATTGTTATAATAGCCAACAGCAGTTAGATATTTCTGAAATATCTGAAAGTATTCAAACAGCTGATTATTTAAACTAATCACACTTACCATTAACGAACTACAGTTACAGTATAGAATACGCACATATTGCTACGTTTTTATTTCCAAGCGGCGTTGAGGAACTTCGATGGACAAGCAAATTAAAGTAAAGAATATACCTGCAGAGGTTAAAATCCAACAACCGGATTTAAGCCGTCAAGACGACAGGTTTAACCCACGTAACCGAATTTATGTTCGCGCAGTAAAAGGGCTTCATCAGTTACTTAGACAGCGTATAGGCTTTTTAGGCATGCTTGCCTTTATGCTTTTGCCTTGGATAAATTTTAATGGCCAGCAAGCTGTGTTATTTGATTTAGTTGGCCAAAAGTACAATATTTTTGGGCTAACGCTGTGGCCGCAAGATTTCACTATATTAGCCTTTATATTTATGTTGGCCGCGTTTGCACTCTTTTTGGTTACTACCTTTTATGGCCGAGTATGGTGTGGCTATACCTGCCCGCAAACTGTATGGACCTTTATATTTATTTGGTTTGAAGAAAAGTTTGAAGGCACAGCGAATCAGCGTAAAAAGCTAGATCAACGCCCGATGGACTTTGATAAGTTTTGGCGAAAAACAGCAAAGCACACCAGTTGGGTTTTATTTGCCCTATATACGGCGATTTCGTTTGTCGGATACTTTACGCCTATCCGTGAATTACTCCCTGACTTTGTTACCTTTAATGTAGGTGGTTACGCGCTGGTAAGTATTATTTTCTTTGCTGCTTGTACTTATGCTAACGCAGGGTGGATGCGTGAAATTATGTGTTTACACATTTGCCCCTATTCACGTTTTCAATCAGCTATGTTTGATAAAGACACTTACACCGTAACGTACGATGAAAAACGCGGCGAAAGCCGGGGCCCACGTTCGCGTAAAATTGCCCACGAAGATTTAGATATGGGCGATTGCATAGACTGTAACTTGTGTGTACAGGTGTGCCCTACAGGGATAGATATTCGTAATGGTTTGCAAGCCGAGTGTATAAACTGTGGCGCATGTATTGATGCCTGCGATGGTGTAATGGATAAAATGGATTATCCGCGGGGTCTTATTTCTTACACTACTGAGCGTAATCTCGAAACACCTGAAAATAAAACCAACCCACTGCGAGCTAAAATCATAGGTTACACGGTCATACTGGTGGTGCTTACCAGTGCGCTGGTGGCTAACATTGCATTTAGAAAGCCTATGGACTTTGACATAATACGAGACCGTAACCAACTGTATCGTGTTGACTTTAATGGCTTGGTAGAAAACACCTATACATTAAAAGTAATCAACAAGGCGCAGTACGAGCAAACCTTTAATATTGATGTTCAAGGCCTTGAAAACTTTAAGTACATTGGCAAGCAAACATTTACAGTGCAAGCAGGGCAATCGCATAATGTGCCACTGTCACTTGTGATGGACCCGTATGATTTAAAAGCGCCAATGACGGAGTTTAACTTTGTACTTTCACCGGTTAATGACCCCGATGAAAGCATATCGCAACCGAGTAACTTTTTTAAAGCGCGATAAACACACTAACAAAAGCGGGGTAACCCGCTTTTTACATTAAGAAGCCCATGAGTAAATTTAGTTTTGAAGATTTAACGCCCGACTTAATTCTCGATGCAATAGAAAGCGTTGGTATATATGCAGAGTCAGGTTTATTAGCACTTAATAGCTACGAAAACAGAGTCTACCAATTTAAGGCGGAAGATGGCCTGCGCTACGTTGTTAAGTTTTACCGACCAGAGCGCTGGAGCAAAGCGCAAATACAAGAAGAGCACGACTTTGCATTTGAATTAGCTGAGGCCGAAGTACCCGTTGTTGCACCCATTAAGCACAACGGAGAAAGCTTATTTGAGCACCAAGGTTATGTATTTGTGTTATTTCCAAGTGTAGGCGGGCGACAGTTTGAAGTTGATAACCTGGATCAGCTTGATGTAATGGGTCGTTTAATTGGCCGTATGCATCAGGTGGCTAAAAGCAAAGCATTTGAGCACAGACCTACCTTTAGCTGCGAAGAATATTTGCATACAGCTAAAGTTCATCTGCAAAAAAGTAATTTGGTACCTATGGGGATCAGCACGGCTTTTTACACCATATTGGACTTGGTTATTGAGCAAGCGCAAACACAGTATAAAAATGTGCAAGGGATCCGCTTACATGGTGATTGCCACGCAGGTAATATTTTGTGGGCAGGCGAAGCACTTATGTTTGTTGATTTAGATGACGCTCGGCAGGGGCCGGCCATTCAAGATTTATGGATGATGCTCAGTGGCGATCGTCAAACACAGCTGTTACAGTTAGACACCCTTGTAAATGCGTATGAAGAGTTTTGTGATTTTGACCACACTCAACTCAAATTAATTGAACCGCTTCGTGCAATGCGTATTATTCACTATATGGGTTGGGTAGCTAAACGATGGAGTGATCCTGCGTTCGTACGGAACTTTTCATGGTTTGCTGAAGACAAATACTGGGAGCAACAAATTTTAGCGCTTAAAGAGCAGTTTGCAGCACTGCAAGAAGCTCCGCTGAAGTTATTGCCATAAAATTTTATTTAAAAAGTACACGAGATACCAATGCTTAAAAAATTGAAACTGAGCCTACTACTTTTATGTTTACCATTTGCAGCCCTTGCTGCACAGTTTGAAGCCGATAACCAGTATACTGTTATTGATGTAGAAAAAAGCGCAGAGCCGCAAGTAACCGAATTTTTCTCGTTTTACTGTCCGCATTGTTTTAAATTTGAGCCTGTTGCAAAGGCAATTGAAAAAAGCCTACCTGAGGGCACTGAATTTATAAAAAATCACGTTAACTTTTTAGGCGGTGTATCACCACAGGCGCAAAGCAACTTAAGCTACGCCTACTTAATCGGTAAAAAGCACGGTCAAGCACAAAGTATCAGCGACCAAATTTTTAAAAGTATTCATGTACAGCGCGCACCTTTAACGCAAATGAAAGATGTTAAAAAGTTGCTTGAAGTTAACGGTATCGATAGTGCCACGTTTGATCAAGACATTGCCAGCATGCCAATTATTTCAGCTGAGCGTGCAATGCAAGATAAACAAAACAAATATTCAAAACTAGGTGCGCTAACTGGTGTGCCTACCTTTATCGTAAACGATAAATATAAAATAAACATTAACACCATTAATAACCAGCAAGAACTTAATGAGTTAGTTGCTTTTTTACTAACACTTTAATCTCGGAGAACAATAACAATGATCAAATTAGTTAAAGCAGGTTTACTTGCATTACTACTGCCTATGGCTGCGAGCAGTGTAGCCGCCACTTATGAAGAAGGCGTACATTACGATGTCGTGGCAGAGCGCGCGACTAAAAAGCCAGAAGTAAAAGAGTTTTTCTCATTTTATTGCCCTGCTTGTAATAACATGGAAGCGTTAATTGGTGAGTTTAAGCCAAAGCTAGACAAAGACGTTAAATTTAAAAAGAGTCACGTTGATTTTGTCGGTGTTCGCGATCCAGAAAACCAACAAATGATGAGCCAAGCGCTGGCCACTGCGGAAGTACTTCCACAAAAAGATAAAATTGTTGCGGCTATTTTTAATCACATTCACACTAAGCGCGCTAAATTTAACGAGCTTGCAGATGTAAAAGATGTATTTGTAGCGCAGGGTGTTGATGGCGATAAGTTTGATAAACTATACAAAAGCTTCTCGGTACGTACATTAAGCTCTAAAATGAAGCGTGACCAAAATTACTTTAAAGAAAAAGGCGCGCTACGTGGCGTACCAACCTTTATCGTAAATGGTAAATACAAATTAAATCTAGGCCGTGAGTCTGGTATTACCGCGCCAGAAGATATTAGTAAATTAATTAACTATTTAGCGAACAAGTAAGGTTTGCTAAAACAAAAAAAGCTCCGTAAGGAGCTTTTTTTATGGAAGTGATTTAAATTTAACTCACTATTTTCTTTGTAAGAAAACACCCGATTCTATGTGATGCGTATAAGGGAACTGATCAAATATCGCAAAGCGCTTAACATTATGAGTACGGGTTAAGTGATCTAAATCGCGCTCGAGCGTTTCTGGGTTGCACGATATATAAATAATGTTCTCGTAGTTGGCCACTAAGTCACAGGTAAGGGTATCCATACCTGCGCGTGGAGGGTCGACTAAAATAGTTTGGCAATCGTAACTTTTTAAATCTATCCCCTCTAAACGCGAAAAGGTACGTTCGCCATTCATTGCCTGGGTAAACTCTTCACTCGACATACGAATTATATCTAAGTTATCTACCTTATTTTTAGCAATGTTGTATTGCGCTGAATGCACAGAAGACTTAGATATTTCAGTAGCCAATACGCGATTAAACGAACCCGCCAATGCAATAGAGAAATTACCATTACCACAGTAAAGCTCCAGCAGGTCATTACTCAGTGGTTTACATAGGTCTTGTGCCCACTCCAGCATTTTTATATTCACTTTAGTATTAGGTTGCGTAAAGCTATTTTCTACTTGTTGATAAATAAGCTCCTGGCCGTTTACGGTTAAACGCTCAGTAACAAAATCATTGCCTAGTACTTCTTTTTGTTTGCGCGCACGACCAATAAAGTCAATATTGTATTTACTGCACAGTTTTTCTTTCAGGGCTTTTATTTCAGTTAGCCACTGATCATCGAGTGGCTTGTGATAAAGCAAGCTTACTAAAATCTCGCCACTTAATGACGATAAATAATCGATTTGAAACAGCTTACGACGTAATACTTCACACGACTTTAAATTATCAATCATCACCTGCATTACTTCACCAACTAAGGGCGCGGCAGGGTCAAAGGTGTCGACGCGAATTTTTTCTTTCGTGGCCTGATCAAACATAATATGAAATAGATCATCCCCATCGTGCCATACTCTAAATTCAGCACGTTGGCGGTAGTTAATTGGCTCTGAGCTAAACACCTCTAACGCTTGCACACCAAATCGCTTAAATTGCGACGTAATACGCTGCTCTTTTTCATTTAGCTGCGTATCGTACTGTGTGGTATCTATTTTAATCACTGCCATTAATGCTACTACCTTATCTATGAGATCTATTTATCGGCGCTATTGTAGGGAGCGAGCAGTATTTGTCTAGTTTTGCTGATAATAAAGTTGCTGTTTTTTTAAACATGCACTTTAGTTTTGTCACTATTAGCCGATAATAAGCTAAGTACGTAACGGAGGTGGATCATGAAAATCGGTAATTATGGCTATACGCCAAACAACAACGTAAACAAATTCAATAATAAAGAGGCGCTACAGCAGCCAACAATCCAATCTCCGCAAGAAAGTTCATTACAGCGAGGCAGAGAACTTGCTGCAAAAGTGCTTGGCGACAAAATGGCAGAGCAACTAGGTTTACCTGTTGAGCAAAAACAAGCCGATAAACCTTTATTCGATTTTGATGAAATAGTAAAAAATGTACTCGACTTCGTATCTGGCGCAGTTAATAAAGCCAAAGCCAATGGTGCCGATGACGATAAATTAAAAAATATGTTAGATGATGCGCGCACAGGTGTTCAAACCGGCATAGACGAAGCGGTTGATGAACTAAAAGGCACCGGTGTATTTAACGAAGAAATGCAAGAGGGCATCGACAAGTCAAAAGAAGGCATTTTTGAGGGGCTTGATGAGTTTGAGCAAACCCTGTTTAACCCACAAGCGGCCAGTGTTAGCGTAAGCCAAGCACAATATGTAAGTATGAGCAGCAATGCCGAGTATAAGTTTACAACGGCCGAAGGTGATGAGGTCAGTATTAGCTTTGCTGATGCATATGAGTCTCAAACAGCGAGCGGGTATCAACAAAGCAATAACAGCGAATCGTTTGCCAGCTCATCGTCGCAATCTCGAGAGCTGTCTTTTTCAATGTCAGTTAATGGTGATTTAAACGAACAAGAGCAAGATGCTATTAATGCCATGATGGAAGAGCTACAAGGTGTAAGTAAAACATTCTTTAGTGGTGATTTGGATGAAGCATTTGAAAAAGCACAAGAGCTGAGCTTAGGCAGTGAGCAACTTGTTGCATTTTCAATGGACCTTCGTCAAACAAAAACAGTCGCTACCGTTAAAAGTTATGAGCAATATCAGCCAAACCCAACAAAAGAGGTAGCCGATGCGATCGCACCTTTTAATGACGATCTAAAAAATGCATTTGATAAAGCATCGCAACTAGGCCTACAAGATCAGCTTGCCGGTATTATAGAGTGGCTAAACCAAGATCAAGCAGCGGTCGATCAGCTAGTTGATTACACACAGGCAATGTTTGAAAACCTAAACCAATTAAATTCAGCGGGCGATGCACTCGACGCGCTAAAGTCTGAGCAAAGCTAAACTACTTTCTTTTATAAATACCTCATGGCAAACTGCCGTTCTTAATAAACAGTAGGAACCAAAGTTTGTCAGCCCACATAATGGTATTTGATTCAGGTATAGGTGGCACCACCGTGCTTGAGCATATTCAAAAGCGTATTCCAGATGCACAGTACAGCTACTTTATGGATAATGCGTTACTCCCTTATGGCGCGCAAACCCAGCAAACTATTATAGGGCGTTTATGCTCACTCATTTATTTTATTGAGCAAAACGCGCTTAATGTCGACCTTATTGTTATAGCCTGCAATACAGCCTCTACATCAGCCTTAAGTGAAGTACGCAAAATTACATCAATACCTATTGTAGGCGTAGTGCCAGCAATAAAGCCTGCTGCTGAAGTAACTAGCACAAAGCACATCGGCTTATTGGCAACCCCCGCCACAGTTGCAAGCCCCTATACTCATACATTAATAAAAGAGCATGCCAGCAACGTAACAGTGAGTTTATATAGCAGTGTTGAGCTGGTGGCATTGGCAGAGCAGTTATTTTTCACTCAGCAGCTAGATACACTCAAACTGCATAAAGAGCTTACGCGTTTGCGCATTAACTCAGATATAGATGTACTTGTACTAGGTTGCACACATTTCCCAATTCTTAGCGATGCTATACAAGCGTACTTTAATAACGCAGTGCAATTACTCGATTCAGGCGCGGCCATTGCTAGCAGAGTAAACTACCTACTAGAGCAGCATAACTTTGGAAATAAATTTACAGACAAAAAAAAGCCGCTGCAATATTACGCAACGGCTGATGTTTTGAGTAATAAGCTAGCTATAAAGCACGTTACACTGATTGATCCGTCTCAGTGCGTAAAGAGCTAGAATCATCTTCTTGTTTTTGTTTTGCCTCACGTACTTTTAAAGTACGCTGTTGAAACTCACTATCGTTTAACTTAGCAATTGCATTGTCTGCATCTGCCTGTGCCATTTCAACAAAACCAAAGCCACGACGTTTGCCAGTATTTTTATCCTTTAATAGGCGCACGTTGAAAACTTTACCTTGTTCTTCAAACAAAGCGCGAACAACACCTTCATTTGCACGATAAGGAAGATTACCAACATAAAGTGTTTTTGTTTTAACTTCAGCTTCTTCACCACCTTCCGATGATATTGCAGCAATAGCAATCCCACCAATTAATAAACCAGCACCAAATAGCAATGCTGGGCTTAAAGCTAAGCTGCCTAAAGCAAACTCAACAATAACAAAACCAACTACAGCAAGAATAACAGAGAAGATAAAAGATTTTTGATCGGGTAATTTCATTTTAGATCTACCAATAAACAGGAAATAAACATTAATTTAACATTGTGAACTTGCTATCTTAACGTCTTAAACGAACATAGCAATGAAATTTATATTAAATAATAAAAATCAGTATAAAAAAGCATCATCTTAGCCAGTGATTTAGCTAGTTTTATGCTGTTTTGCTCTATTTTTGTTCGAACAGTAAAAAGATCTAAAAAAAGGGTTGATCTGTTTTCGGATCTCCCTATAATGCGACCCCACTGAGACGGGGAACGCCAACGCATAGCGAGGCACGAGCTGCTCACAGAGTTAAGTAAAACTT
>NZ_AUTO01000217.1:0-914 GCF_000498055.1 Pseudoalteromonas sp. TB51 | reverse complement strand
CCCGCAAGACTTAACCCGTGATGGCGGTAAAATTTATCGCTTACACGCTGATGGCCGTATTCCTAAAGATAACCCGTTTGTAAATCAAAAAAGCGCTAAACACGCTATTTGGTCATACGGACATCGTAACCCGCAAGGCATGTGGTTTGATAAAACAACACAAACGTTATGGTCTCATGAGCACGGCCCACGCGGCGGCGATGAGCTAAACATAATTAAAGCGGGCGCTAATTATGGCTGGCCTGTGGTTAGTTATGGTGTTAATTACAACGGTACGTCGTTTACCGACATACAAGAAAAAGACGGCATGCAATCGCCCATACTGCACTGGACCCCCTCCATTGCCCCTTCTGACATGTTATTGGTTAGCAGCGATAAGTACCCGCAATTAAAAGGCAAGCTTTTGCTATCGTCTATGAAGTTTTCGTTTTTAAGTGCACTGGAAATATCCAACAAAGGTGTTTCAAAACAATATAAAGTTTTAGAAGGAATAGGCCGCGTCCGCAGCTTAGCACAAGGCAGTGATGGCTATATTTACTTAGGCATTGACGGACAAGGAATTAAACGCCTTGAGCCTGAGCAATAAAACCGTTAGTAACCGCAGCATAGCAAATAATGCGTTTACCTTGTTTTTATATAACAAGGTAAACGCCCTACGGCTAAAAGAACTATTTAGCTCTTTGTAGCGTATGGTAATGCTAGGGCGTGTTGATCTCTGATGGTTGAATTTGCAGCAGTATGTTTGGTTTTTAGGCAAGGCAGAGCCTATGAAGTGTGGTTACTCCCCATAAATAGGCGATAACGCAGCATAAATGCCAAACATGCGCTGCCCTTCGGGTTCTGCCTAGGGGCGATAAACTCTTTGTTGCCTACATGGATGTAGGTAAGGGGCGTGAGCAGGACGCGGAAGCTTT
>NZ_AUTO01000216.1:0-80618 GCF_000498055.1 Pseudoalteromonas sp. TB51 | reverse complement strand
CTTGGTGCGAAAGCGCCAGGTCTTTTTTATGCACTTGATTTGGTGTTTTCATATCCAAACTTAAGTGCGGTCGCATTTCATTGTATATAAATATCGATTCTTCAACGAGCTGTTTTAACTCTGCCATATTGCGACATTTATACAGTAAAAACTCTTGCTTTAATATCCCGTTAATACGCTCTGCTAATGCGTTTTGATAACAGTCATACCCATCGGTCATCGATGGTCTAATGCCCTCTTTTAATAGCGCATTTTGATATACTTCAGAGCAATATTGTAAACCTCTATCTGAATGATGAATGGCATCACGTTTATATACGCGTTGCTTAATTGTCATTTCTAATGCTCTGACTACATCGGTTGCTTTCATTTCATCACTCAGCTCATAACCCATTATTTTTCGACTGTAAGCATCAGTGACTAACGATAGGTAATGCACGCCTTGCGCTGACTTTACGTATGTAATGTCACTAACGAAGACTTCCTCGGCCGCAGTAGGCATGTATTCCTTTAGTAAATTGGGATGCTTGCGCATCCAATGGTTACTGTTTGTTGTTTTAGTGTAATTTTTCTTTGGTTTTACAAGAAAGTCATGCTCTCTCAAATAATCAAAAAAACAATCACGACCTAGTTTAATGCCACGCTCTTGCAGGTCTGGCTTTATCATCAGATAAAGTTTCTTCCCACCAATACGAGGCATGAATTGCCGCCAGTACATCACTAATTCTTTGACTGGCTCCAATTCTTTATTCCGAGCATCTATTCTGCGCATAGCTTGATAGTAACCTTGTCGCGTTACGCCATATGCACGGCATAACGGAGTAAGCTTTATTTGATGGTTTTCTTTTGCGCGCGTGATAGCTCGGATATGTACTTTTTTCGCAAGCCCGCTCCATATTCTTCATCCATAATATTAATCATTTCATCTTTGATTAAATCCTTTAGGCGTAACTCTTCTATCTCGCGCTCTAAACGTTTAATTTTTTGTGCTGGGGTTTCTTTCGATTTAGGCATGTTGGCTATATAAGTTGGTTTAGACCAATCTAATTTACCATGTTTTCGCAGCCATACCAGAACGGTACTGCGGCCTTGAATACCGTAATGACTTTGCGCTTGTTTATAGGTGAAGTCGCCTTTTTCTACTTGCTCAACAATAGATAATTTAAAGCCTAATGTATAATCTCGCTGAGTACGCTTAACGTCTTTAATTTTAGTGGTTTTCATAAAATAAGTCCTAAATGTGTAAACACATTTCAGGACAAGACAAAACTACACTTCAAAAAGCACGGTTTACAGGCCGTGCTTTTTACATTCACCTCTACAATTACTCATCAGTATCTTAGCCACCTAGTATAGCCATTATTTCAATATCTATTTCTGTAACTCTATAATAGATGCTGTCTGAGCCACAAACGGCACGTCGATTGATCACTAAAACCGCTTTTTTCTGAGTTAGCAAGCTTACCATTTATTGCTTCTGCTCTTCTTGCACGGCGAATTAAATCATTCACCAATTCACTTTTATTTGTGTAATCCCCCCACGTTTTCAACGTAATTACGAAGCCATAAATCATTCTGTTCAGTAAGTGAAATACTTTGCCTTGCCATAATGTGTTCCTATAACTTTAAGCTGGTGCAGTTTTACTCCAGCATGAAAAATACGCAATTAAACTTTTATCTTTTCCTTGAGCCTTTGCTCTCGCTCCCCTAAAATAGCGCCCTGCAAAATTACTGAGGTCGGCCGTGTTAGTTAATTACAATCCCCCAATGAGTCCGTATTTAACAATACTGCACCAAGATGACGACTTGCTCATCGTTAATAAACCCAGCGAACTTTTAACCGTCCCAGGTAAAGATCCAAAACATGCCGATAGCTTAATTAATCGCGTTAACCGTGTTTTTCCTACAGCTAAAATAGTGCACCGCCTAGATATGGCAACGTCAGGCATACTTTGCCTTGCTATGAATAAGGCAGCTCATAGGCATTTAAGTATGCAGTTTCAAGAACGTGAAACTGCAAAACGCTATATTGCACGTGTTTACGGCCAACTTGAGCAAGATACCGGATCGGTTGATTTGCCACTTATATGTGATTGGCCTAATCGTCCTAAGCAAATGGTTGATTATGAAAACGGTAAGCCCTCGCTAACCCACTTTAAAATACTTGCACGAGAAGCGGGCGCAACACGTGTAGAGCTCACGCCAATTACGGGGCGCTCGCACCAATTACGCGTGCACATGCTAAGCCTTGGCCACCCAATACTGGGCGATAGACTTTATGCCCATAAAGAGGCCCTAGCCGCGGCGCCACGTTTACAACTACATGCGCAAATGTTGCAACTAAAACACCCCGTGACCGAGCAAGTACTGACCTTTGAGGTAGAGCCCGACTTTTAATAGGTAAAGCCCGCAAAGTCAGTACTAAACTTTTACCTTAGCGCGCCGATACTTAGTTATTACTCACGTTTTGGGCTTACTATGATATCTGCGCAGCTAATCAAAAAAACGCTACAAAGTGTATGTTGTTGCTCTGCGTTATGCTTAAGCGCATATGCCAGTGCTGCAGAGCATATAGCCCCACCTTCTTTATCAAGTATCGAAAATAGCGATATAAAACGTCTACTACCCAATGATGAAGTTAAACCCATACTTGCTGGTGATACAGAATTTTTAAGTTTGTATAGCGAATACATGAGCCGCGATTTTAGAGGTATTGTATTACTCATCCCTGATTGGAATTCTACCCCCACCAGCAATGCTGGCATGAGTTACCTGCGAAAAGAGCTTACTAATTTAGGTTACACAACCTACGCCATGACAGTACCCGATATAGATTGGCAAGCAAGTAACATGGCTTCACAAGCAGATACCCAATCAAGCACGCAATCAAGTACGCAAGCGCAAAATGAAGAGCCAACAAAAACGGCGCAAAGTAACAGCGACGGTGCTGTTACAACGGCTCAAGAGTCACACTTTGTTAATGCCATTGATTTGGTGAGTAATGAGGTACTAAGTAATTATAAAACTAATTTAATAATGCGTTATGAGGCGCTCTATCAAAACGCGATGAGCGAGCCAAATAATATTGTCGTCATAGCACAAGGTACCAGTGCGGGAGTATTGCTAGAATACTATGCCGATTTTCCTGACTCGCGAATAGATGCGTTTATAAGCTTAAGTAGTTATTTACCTAATACACAGCGCAATAAAGGTTTAGCGCAAACCACATCGCTGGTGACCCCCGCCTTACTTGATATTTACTATGCAAATGACAATACCGATATACTTATGAGCCTTAAAAACCGCCAGCGCTGGGTAAATCGAAATGCTAAATTTGATTACCGCCAGCGCCAACTCTTTGGCCTGCGCGATGCGCCAGAGCAGCATGCACGGTTAACTAAAGTGATAGACGGTTTTTTACGCCGCCTTTTTTAAATACTCGTAAGCCGCTTGAATATCTTGGCTTTTTTTAACTGCTACTTCCATCATGTGTTTAGGCAGCCCTTGAGATACTAATTTATCAGGGTGATGCTGCGCCATTAATTTACGATACGCTACTTTAATATCTCGTTGCGTCGCGTCACTACTTAACCCTAATAAAGCCAAGGCCTGTGAGCGGTTCATGCTGTTATTAGGGGGCACATGATGACCAGAGCCTTCACGGTAACTGCTACTTTGACCTTGCTGCTGTTGTCTATACTGTTGTTGCTGCTGTCTAAAACTAAATTCAGCTTGGTAACGCTTAAGAATAAAAGCAAAATGAGTTTTAGAAATACCTAATTGCTTACTTACCTCTTGTAACAGCTGTTTTTCTTGCTCTGCGAGCACGCCATCAGAAAACGCCATTTGAATTTGAATTTCTAAAAACAGTTGCAGTAAGTCGTAACGTTTTGCAAAGCGTTCTTTAAAGTCGTGTACTGTTTCTTTAATCGAAAAGTCGCTGTCTTTACCTGATTGAAATGCATGCTGAGCTTCGCGGCGCTCATCGCCCTTTAGCCCCATTTCATCCATAAACATACTTGCCGCTTTTATATGCACCTCGCTTACGCGACCGTTCGACTTTGCAATATGCCCCATAACCGCAAAGCAGCTCGAAAAAAACAACGCTTGGCGCTCGTTTACATCATCACCTTTAAACAAACCTGAAAAGCCGCCGGCTTTATCAAAATCGTTTTTTAAGCTTTTATCAAATAAATGGCCGAGGTATAAACCTAAAATGGCACCAAAAATTTTGCCAAACATAAAGCCAAAACAAAAACCGAGTATTTTTCCCCACATCTAATTAACTGCCTCTATTAAAGTATGTTTTGTATGCGCTCGTTGAGCTGCGCGAGTCGCTGTGGTGTGCCGATATCGCCCCACTGACCAATATAAAGCTCAGTTGAGATAACTTGTTGGGCGAGCTTTTCTCGCAATATTGGCCCAAGCGGGCGTATGCCAGGCTCTAAACCTTTAAAAAAATTAGCGTGGTAACGGCTAATTCCCGAAAATGTATACTTTTGACTCTCAGCCGATAAGTGACTTAACGCAAAATCCCCTTTTTCGTTATGCGGTGGATTTTCTACTAACACTATGTGGGCCTCGCCGTCTTGCAGGTGCAATTGTGTAAGCGCATTCACATCGTAATCTGTGTATACATCGCCATTAATTACAATAAATTGCTCACCTAGTAATGGCAGCGCCTGAATAATTCCGCCTGCGGTTTCAAGGCCGCCCTCAGCCTCTTGGCTATATACAATGCGCACACCAAACTCAGCACCATTTTTAAAATAGCTTTTTATTTTATCCCCTTGCCAAGCTAGGTTTATAACAATGTTAGTAATGCCAGCGGCTTTAAGGTTATTAATATGGTGCTCAATCAGCGGTTTACCCGCCACTTTTAGCATAGGTTTAGGCATAGCTTGTGTAAGCGGCATCATTCGCTGGCCGCGCCCGGCTGCTAAAATCATGGCTTTCATGTGCGCTCCTTAGCTAATTTTAGTGTTACCTGCGGTATTACAGCGCTACTTACCCACTCACTTAAGGCTGCAAGCTCTGGATAGGTTTTAGCAACATCAACAATGTAATCCAACGTCGGTAAAATATTATCAAGGTAGCCGGTTTTACCATCGCGTAAATAGAGCCGGCAAAATATTCCCGCTGCCTTTAAATGGCGCTGAATACCCGTTAAATCAAACCACTGTTTAAACTGCTCAAAAGAAGTATCTGTTATTAATTTTTGCGCTGTAAATTCTTCATAGCCGTACTCAAGCAGCTGATTAAGCTGTGCTTGTGGCAACTTAAAGTAGCAATCACGTAGCAGCGACACTAAGTCATAACACAGCGGCCCGCGCACGGCATCTTGGTAATCTATAATTGCCCACTGCTCATTGCTATACATAATATTACGGCTGTGATAATCACGATGAACCGTGACCGTAGGCTGCGCTAGCATAGCGTTCGTTAATAGCTCACAGCTTTGCTGCCAAAGCGTTTGTTGCTCAGTACTCAATTTTAAGCCAATAAAATCAGTAACCAGCCATTGGCTAAAAATATTCAGCTCAAGATGAATAAATTCTTTATTATAATTTTGCATAGCTGCTGATTCAGGGGTTTTGGCCCAGCTTGCCGCTAAACGGATTAATTGCTTGTAATATTCATCTCTATTTGGCTCATCGAGCTTATCGGCTAAGTGTGTATTTCCTAAGTCACTTAACACAAAAAAGCCTTGTTCTTCATCGCTTGCAATTATTTCAGGCAATAAAAAGCCGTTGTCGGTGAATACTTTATTAAGAGAGATATACGGAGCGTTATTTACTTTTTGTGGGTCGGAGTCCATCACAATAAACGCTTTTCCGGCACAGCTTAAACGGTAATAACGGCGAAAGCTGGCATCCCCAGTAATGGCTACTAAGGAGTGTAGTTTAGCATCAAAGTACGTATTTATAAATAGTTGTAAATTATCAAAGCGTGTCATTATATAAGATGTCTATTTTTATAGGTCAATTACTGTATTTGCCATTGTTTTCCTTTATTATGTCTAGCTTATAATAAACCAAAGAGCATTAAGGTCGATAAATGAGCAAAACCTGGGGCATATTGATGCTAGGCGTAATTAGCGCACCATCGCTTGCCGAAACTGAACTGGCACACAATTTATGTGGCATTTCAATGCAAACCAGAGCTTGGCAACCTCTACCAAATTTAGCGGTAGGATCGGTTGATATACAAGCTGACGATGTAGAGCTCCTAGGCACACAAAGCGCTGAATTTACCGGCAATGTTGATATTAACACCCTTGATATGAGTTTGTCCGCACAAACTGCGCTTATAGATAAACAGCGCGGTTTACTTAATGCAACAGGCCCTATTACTTATCAAGACCGTGTAAGCCAAGTAAACAGCTCAGGTTTAAATGCCGATTTAAATAATTCAGAAATAAGCCTACTAGGTGCCGATTACAGCTTAACAGCGCAACAAGGTAAAGGTGGCGCCGAAAAACTCACTGTCAACGAGTCTGGCTTATTGTTAATGAATGCAAGCTTTACTACTTGCCCAAGCGATACACCAGTGTGGGAAATAGAAGCCGACGAAATTAATCTCTCTCGTGAAGAAGGCTGGGGCGAAACCTATAACGCCGTTTTACGTATTCTTGATACCCCCGTTTTATATTTACCTTATTTCACGTTTCCGCTGGATGAGCGACGCAAGTCGGGCTTATTAACACCAAGCATTTCAAGCTCCGACCGTTACGGCCTTGAAACTGTTACGCCTTATTATTGGAATATTGCGCCTAATTTTGACGCCACTATTACACCACGTTATATGTCGCGCAAAGGCTTACAATTGCAAACCGAGTTTAGATACCTGAGCGAGCAACATGAAGGCTTAGTCGGTATTGAATACTTAGATAGCGATGATTCGGAGCCTAGCCTTGATGAGCGCTATATGTTTCATTGGCAGCAACAAAGCTATTTAAGTGAAGACTGGCGCGCCAATATTGATGTAACTAACGTCAGTGATGACAACTACATCACCGATTTAAGCTCTAATTACGCAAATAAAACCGATACCCAACTTTATCGTACCGGCTCTGTGACTCACCTTGGTGACACATGGCGTACCGATATTAAATTTCAAAACTTTGAAGTACTGGGCGATCACTTAGAGTCGTATGCCGCGGTTCCACAAATTAGCTTTACACAAACCGCCCCATGGCGTTTTGATAACTTTGACTTTAGTTTGTCGGGTGAAGTAAGCCACTTTACCAACGAATCTTCAGAAATTGCCATCGACAGTGCTACCCGCGTACACGTAGAGCCAAAAGCGCGCTTTAACTACGCAACGCATGCGTGGTCGTTTCTCTCAGAAGTGAGCTTATTGCAAACTAACTACAAGCAAAGTGGTAATTTAACGGGCACTCAATATAGCGATAGCGTTTCGCGTACCTTGCCAAAAGTACGTTTGTACTCGCAGCTTAACTTTGAACGTGACACCTCGACCTTTTTTGAAGATGGCATTCAAACTCTTGAGCCACAAATACAGTATTTATATACCCCTAATAAGGATCAATCTGAGATAGGCCTATTTGACACCACTCGCCTACAGGATGACTTTTTTGGCCTATTTAGAGATACGCGCTTTTCGGGTGTAGACCGTATAGCCGCAGCTAACCAATTTACGTTAGGTGCAACAACACGCTTATTTGATAATAAACACGAAGAAGTGTTTAACTTTAGCGCGGGTCAAATTTTTTACCTAAATGACTCGGCTAAACCTACCGAGCAAGATTTAGACTCAGAGACAAACTACAACGCCCTTTTTGCAGCGCAAACAATGCTACATTGGCACCGCCGTTGGTACCTCTCAGCGGGTATGCAATACGACACGGATGGTAAACAAATGATCCAGTCAAATGTCACCCTCGATTACAAAGGTGACAATAATGAGCTAGTTCAATTGAACCATCGCTATGCAAATGATGTCTCAGGAAATACAATCGAGCAAACGGGTGTATTTACAAGTATCCCAATTAGTGATCAGTGGCAATTTATTGCAAGCTACCACCGGGACCTTGAAAATAATCGAAGCATCGAATTTTTAAGCGGATTACAGTATGAGTCATGCTGTTGGGCAATCCAAATTACTGGTCACCGTCAGATTGAAACCGATTTAAATCATTCTATCGGGCAGCAACAAGCCACTTTTGATTCAGGTATTAGTTTAAACTTTGTATTAAAAGGGCTTGGCAGTAAGAGCCGTTACGATGCACAAAAATTATTACAACAAGGTATTTTTGGCTACCGTAGACCGTATTTTCTTAATAATTAAGGCAAACGAGCAATTAAGGTGATACTTTAAAGCCCTAAAATGCAGTACGCCCTGTTTTAAAGCAGTACTATTAGAAGAGTAGTAAAAAGAATATGAATTTAAAAAAACTATTATCAACAGCTATTTTAAGCTTAAGCTTATGCCATGGCGCATTTGCCGCCCCACAGGAAATCGACAAAGTAATTGGTGTTGTAAACCAAGGCGTAATTTTAAAAAGTGAAGTAGACACCATAATTAATCGTGTTAAAAAGCAAGCCGCAGAGCAAGGCCAACAACTTCCTAAAGACGAAACGCTTCGCGTACAAGCCGTTGAGCGTTTAGTTAACCAAACGCTTATGATGCAAATGGCTGAACGTATGGGCCTTGAAATTTCAGACAGCCAGTTAGACCAAACACTCGCAAATATGGCAAAAGATCAAGGCGGCAGCATTGCCGATCTTCGTCGTACCATTGAAGCCGCTGGCGAGAGCTTTCAAGCCTACCGCGAAGAAATTCGTAAAGAAATCACCACCCAACAGGTTACCCGTGCCAATGTAGATCGTCGAATCTATATTAGCCAACAAGAAGTAGATAACCTGTTAAAAATAATGGAAAGCCAAGGTCAAAACTCTGAAGAGTATGATATTGGCCACATCCTTATTGATATTCCTAACGATGCAACAGCAGATGAAATCACCAGTGCGAAAACCCGTGCTGACAAAGTTATTGAGCTATTAAACGATGGCCAAGAGTTTAAACGCATCGCTATTTCATCATCAGGTGGCTCAAAAGCGCTTGAAGGCGGACAACTCGGTTATATGGGTATCAACGAAATGCCTTCGTTATTTGCCGAAGCTGTAAAAGGTCAAAAGAAAGGCGCTATTGTTGGCCCGCTTCGCTCGGGTGCTGGCTTTCACATAATTAAGGTGCAAGATGTACGTGGTCGCCAATTAGTAGAAACCACAGAAGTACGCTCACGCCATATTCTTATTAAGCCTTCAATTATTTTAAGTGAAGAAAAAGCACGTAGCATGCTAGCAGGATTTGCCAAAGATTTACGCGCAGGAAAAGCAGACTTTGCTGAGCTTGCTAAAGAATACTCAGAAGATCCAGGCTCAGCCCTTAAAGGCGGTGAGTATGATTGGACTGACCCTACAACGTATGTACCGGCGTTTAAAGATACTTTGTTATCACTTGATAAAAATCAAATTAGTGAACCATTTAGAACACAATTTGGTTGGCACATAGTACAACTTTTAGATAAACGTGTAGCAGATAAAACCGAGCTAGCTAAACGTAACCGTGCGCACGGCATGTTGTTTAATCGTAAATTTAAAGAGGAAAGTTTTAACTGGCAGCAAGAAATGCGCGAACAAGCCCATGTTGAAATTTTCCCTATAGACGAGTAATTATGACATTACGAATTGCAATTACCCCGGGTGAACCTGCGGGGATTGGCCCTGACTTGCTGCTGCAATTAGCTCAGCAACCATGGCAAGCTCAACTGGTCGCTATCGCCGACAAACAGTTATTAAAAGAACGCGCTCAACACTTGGGCCTTAATATTGAGCTAATTGATTTTGATGAAAATGCCCCTGCAGCTAAAGCGCCTGCAGGTAGCATTTATATTCACCAAGTAGATTTAGGCACTGACGTTAAGCTAGGTGAACTAGACGACTTAAACGGCCAATACGTGCTTGATACCTTACGTATTGCCAGCGAAAAAAATATGGACGGTACCTTTGATGCCGTTGTCACGGGCCCTGTTCACAAAGGGATTATTAATAAAGCCGGTATTTCCTTTAGTGGCCACACGGAGTACTTTGCTCAGCAATCGGGCACCTCTGATGTCGTAATGATGCTAGCAACTGAAGGCTTGCGTGTTGCCCTAGTAACAACGCATATACCACTGGCTTATGTATCGCGTGCAATTACACAAGAGCGCTTAACCAAAGTTATTAGTATTTTAAACCACGACTTACAAACTAAGTTTGGTATTGAGCAACCAAAAATTTTAGTGTGTGGATTAAACCCCCATGCCGGCGAAGACGGTCATTTAGGCACTGAAGAAATAGAAACAATTTCACCTACGCTTGAGCTCTTAAACAGCCAAGGCATGAATTTAATTGGTCCGCTTCCTGCCGATACCCTATTTCAGGATAAATACCTCTCTCAAGCCGATGCCGTGCTTGCTATGTATCACGATCAGGGTTTACCTGTGCTAAAATACAAGGGATTTGGTAACTCGGTAAATATAACCTTAGGTTTACCATTTATCCGCACTTCGGTTGATCACGGTACTGCGCTTGATTTAGCAGGCACCGGTGACGCTGAAGTTGGCAGTTTTGAATTAGCGATCCGCGAAGCAATTAAGCTCGCCCATGAAAAAGCACAGAATCAATGACCGATAAAGTACATTTAGGACACCGCGCCCGTAAACGTTTTGGGCAAAACTTTTTATTTGATGAATCTATCATTGATAAAATAGTGACTGCAATCGATCCTAAACCACAAGACAACCTAGTAGAGATTGGCCCAGGTTTAGGCGCAATTACCGAGCCTGTTGCCGATTTAAGCGGCCAACTTACTGTTGTTGAGCTAGATAAAGACTTAGCTCAGCGTTTAATTGAGCACCCTTTTTTAGGTCCTAAATTAAACGTAAACCAAGGCGATGCAATGAAGTTTGACTTTGCAAGCCTTGTACGCGATGACAAAAAATTAAAAGTGTTTGGTAACCTGCCTTACAATATTTCTACGCCATTACTGTTTCATCTTTTTGAGTTTGCTGATCATATTGAGCACATGCACTTTATGCTGCAAAAAGAAGTAGTAAAACGTATGGTTGCAGGCCCAGGCAGCAAAACCTTTGGCCGCTTAAGTGTGATGACGCAATACTACTGCCACGCAATGCCCGTGGTTGAAGTACCGCCAGAATGTTTTAAACCAGCACCTAAAGTAGACTCTGCGGTTATTCGTCTGATCCCTAAAAAAGCCGAGCAACGTACCGCTAAAAGCGTGAAAATTTTAAACACCGTGTGTTTAGAAGCCTTTAATCAACGCCGTAAAACATTGCGTAACAGCTTAGGCAACTTACTCACCGCAGATGAGCTTACCAGCATTGGTATTGATATTACTTTGCGTGCTGAAAGCCTAACGTTACAACAATTTATTGATATAGCTAATTGGATTTATGACAACAAGCAGTAATATTAGCTCTCCTGTAAAAGTCTCTGTAGAGACTTTTTATGTTGAAGGGCAATCTCAGCCTGAGCTAGAAAAGTACGTTTTTGCCTACTCAGTGACAATTAAAAACCACAGTCTTTGCAGCGCTACACTTTTAAGCCGTTATTGGTTGATCACCGATGCCAATGGTAAAGAAGTTGAAGTAGAGGGCGAAGGCGTTGTGGGCGAAACCCCCGTTATAGGCCCAGGCGAAACTTACAAATACACCAGTGGCGCAATATTAGACACCCCTGTTGGCACCATGCAGGGACACTACACACTGCGCAATGAGTTTGGCTCTGAGTTTGAAGCACCTATAAGCGTATTTCGTTTAGCGTGCCCTAACATTTTACATTAGTAAAAAGCGCCATGGCTGATTACGCAATTGGTGATTTACAAGGCTGCTTTAAAGAGTTTAGCCGCTTGCTCAAACGGGTTGACTTTAACCCAAGCAAAGATCACCTTTATTTAGTGGGCGATATCGTCGCACGTGGGCCGGACTCTCTGGCCTGCCTAGATTATATTTATCGCCATCAAGACAGCATGAGTGTTACTTTAGGCAATCATGATTTACACATGGTTGCCTGTCACTATCTTAATAAGCCAATCAACCCCAAAGATAAACTCGGTGCTATTTTTGATAGTAAAAAGCTTCATCACTATATAGCCTATTTGCAAACTCAGCCGCTTGCTATTTATTTAGCACAGCACCGCAGCTTTATATCGCATGCAGGGCTTAACCCTAATTGGTCTATAGAAAGCGCACTTAAACACGCACAGTTTGCTCAGAGTTGTTATCAATCGGCTAATGCTAAGCACTTTTTTGAAAAAATGTATCAGCCCCACCCCGCGATATGGCATGACGATTTAAACGAATTTGATAAGTTTAGGTACATTGTTAACTACTTTACCCGCATGCGCTTTTTAACCAGCAACAACACGTTAGAGCTTAGTGCGAAAGGCGCAATTAGCGATAATAAAACGTTAACAGCCTGGTTCACTCACCCTAATATAAAAGCATTAGAAAACAACCTTATATTTGGCCATTGGGCCGCTCTTGAAGGGGTTACTCAGCTCAATCACATACATGCGCTCGATACCGGATGCGTATGGGGCGGTGCTTTAACGATGATGAACTTGCAAACTAAGCAAAAAATAGTAGAAAAGCCGACGCTTTTATCTAAATAAACTGTAAAACCCCAGCACATATGTTAAATTTAAATTAATAGATATTAATTGCTTAACTTATTGGTTAAAAAGCCGATAAGATGTGATTGAAGTACTTTAATTGGAAATCCATATGAATCTGACAGTAAGCCAACGAATTTGGTGTGGTTTTATATTTATCACCTTATTACTCATAATCATTGGTGGTAACTCTTTAATAAAAATTGCGAGCATTGACCGCTCTACCCAGCAGGTAAACCAGTTATCACTGCCCGCGCTTAATAAAAGCTCAGAACTACAAGCTGAATTTATTTTAATGAGTAAAGCAGCCCAAGCTAGTTTTTATACCACCTCAAGCGCACAGCTCACCCCTATAAAACAAAAAGTACTTGAGCAAAAAGACAAATTCAACTCGCTGCACGCCGACCTTCAACGTGTTGTAAAAAACGATGCATCACTGAGTCAAAAAAGCCAAGCTGTAGAAAAAACCTACTTAAGCTTTTTAGGTACGGTCGAAAACCTATTAGCTGATAAAGATAAACAACTAGCACTTAATAAAACCCTCACAGCACAGCTTGAAACAATTGAGATTGCAGCTGAAGATGCCAATTCAGTCGTGCTTGATATCACAGATATTACTAACTTTGAGCAAAATCACCCACGCGCTTACCAAGCCGCCAATAACTTAGAAAACAACTTTATGTCTGTGGTGAGTAACAGTACCGATATGCTCACGGTTAAGACGACAAACACCTTAGATATTGTAAAAAATGAGCAAGCTTATTACCTTGACGAAGTAATTCGTACTTTAACGTTAATAAAGCCAGCTATAGAGCAAGATAACAACGACCTATACAGTGATTTACAAGCATACGTTGATACGCTGATAGAAAATATTAGCGGTAATAATAGCCTAGCGGCCAATAAGCAGCGCCTTATTGACGCTATCGCACTTACCGAAAAAGAACTTGCCCAATCAGAGCAAGCGACCACTATGGCACTGTCGCAAATTGATGATTTAGTGACACAAGCAAGTACTGTAGCTTACAAATTACAAGAAGGTGTTCGCGAGGATGTAGACTCAGCGACGCTCTGGACATGGGCAGGCATGATCATCGCAACGTTAATTGCAATCGCAATTGCGATTCTTACCGTTAATAGAATCACTAAGCCACTGGCTGAGGTTAATCGGATTTTAGATATTGTTGCCAGCGGTGATATGACCCAACGCTTAGATGACTCTGCAAAAGATGAATTTGGCGAGCTATCAAAAAGCTGTAACACCCTTATAGATAGCCTACGTAGCTTAATTAAGGGCATTATTTCACGCTCAACTCAACTAGCAGCGGCGTCTGAGCAAACATCGGCCATTACCGGTGAGTCAAGCCAAGCTATCCGTAACCAACAAGCACAAGTAGAGCAAGCAGCAACAGCCACAACCGAAATGAGCAGCACGTCGCAAACAGTAAGCAACAGCGCACAACAGGCACTTAACGAAATTAAAAATGCCGATAAAGAAGCTGAACGTGTAAAAGGGATATCTCATCAAAATAAAGCCACTATTGAGCAACTTGCTCGCGAGGTGGACGATGCATCAGGTGTTATTAATAAGCTTCATCAAGACAGCGCATCTATAGGCAGTATTTTAGATGTAATACGCGGCATTGCAGAGCAAACCAACCTATTAGCACTTAACGCTGCAATTGAAGCGGCACGTGCCGGTGAATATGGCCGAGGTTTTGCAGTAGTAGCGGATGAAGTACGCTCACTGGCAAGCAAAACGCAAGAGTCGACCCAAGAGATACAATCTATGATTGAATCGCTTCAAAGTGGCGCAGAAGCGGCTGTAACAGCAATGTATAAAGGTAAACAGCAAGCAGAGTCATGTGTTGAACAAAGCGACTTAGCAAGCAGCGCATTAGACTCAATCACACTTGCCGTATCGCAAGCACACGATGTAAGTGAAGAAATCTCTACCGCAGCTCAAGAGCAACAACAAGTATCACAAGAAATTAGTGAACGTTTAGAATCTATTGTAGCCATAGCCGAGCAAACAGCTGAGGGTGCAAATCAAACAAACATTTCAAGCTCAGAAGTAGCCAAACTTGCTGAAGAGCTAAGAATATCGGTAGAAAACTTTAAGGTGTAATGCACACCTAACAGCAGTAAATTAACGCAATAAAAAACCCGATACTGTTACTCAGTATCGGGTTTTTTGTTTACTTGTTTTAACGCTTAGCGAGAAGCACGCTGGCGATTGCCGCCCACTTTAGGCTTAGTGTTAGCCTTTTTAAATTGGCTAAACCCAGTATGGCGAGTTAAGGCTGGGCGCCCTCCTTTACCTTTACCAGCGCCTTTATGTACTTTTTCATCGCGGCCTTCTTCTGGCACTAAGCAATTTGGGCCTTTACCAATTAAATTGGCTTTACCCATACTACGCAGTGCATCGCGGATCATTGGCCAACCAGATGGATCGTGATAACGCAATATGGCTTTGTGTAAGCGACGTTGGCGCGCTCCTTTTGGCACGGGTACTTGCTCTTTGTTGTTTTTAATATTACGCAACGAGTTCATTTCTGTATGGTAAATGGTGGTTGCATTGGCCATAGGCGACGGGTAAAAGTTTTGTACTTGGTCTAACTTAAAGTCGTTAGATTTAAGCCACAATGCCATGTTAACCATGTCTTCGTCTTTGGTACCTGGGTGCGCTGAAATAAAGTACGGGATTAAATACTGCTTTTTACCCGCTTCTTTTGAGTACTTATCAAATAGCTCTTTAAATTGATCGTAAGCACCCATGCCCGGCTTCATCATTTTAGACAAAGGGCCATCTTCTGTGTGCTCAGGGGCAATTTTTAAATAGCCACCCACATGATGTGTCACCAGCTCTTTTACATAGCGAGGGTCTTGTACGGCTAGATCGTAACGAACGCCTGAGGCGATCAAAATCTTTTTAATGCCCTTCACTTCACGGGCTTTTTTGTATAAATCGATAGTAGGTGTATGGTCTGTATCCATGTGCTTACATATATCAGGGTAAACACATGAAAGTCGTCTACAAGTACTTTCTGCTTTTTTGCTCGTACAGCGCAATTTATACATGTTAGCCGTTGGGCCACCTAAATCAGAAATAACACCGGTAAAACCAGGTACTTTATCTCTAATTTGTTCTATTTCATCAATAATCGACTCTTGCGAGCGACTTTGAATAATACGTCCTTCATGCTCGGTAATAGAGCAGAACGAACAGCCACCAAAACAGCCACGCATAATATTAACCGACGTTTTAATCATATCGTAGGCTGGTATTTTTGCATCACCATAACTTGGGTGCGGTATACGCTGATAAGGCAAACCAAATACATCATCCATCTCATGGGTTTCGAGCGGAAATGCCGGCGGGTTAACCCAAATAGAGCGATCGCCATGGCGCTGAAATAACGCACGAGCACAACCTGGGTTGGTCTCTTGGTGCAAAATGCGCGAAGCATGGGCATAAAGCGGTTTATTAACACTTACTTGCTCAAATGCAGGCAGTTTAACGTATGTTTTTTCCCACGGTTTAGGACGCGCAGGCTGAATAGTTATAGGTTTAGCGGCCTCTGCTTTTAAATCAATACCGGCTTGCTTAAACTCTGATTTACTACACCCAACATCATCAGCCCCATAGGGGTTTGGGATAGGGTCAATTTTGCCAATTTTATCAATCGCTGTTGAATCACTTCCGCGCCAGCCCGGTATTGGCTCTTTACGAATAACCGCTGTACCACGAATATCCTGAATTGTATCCATAGTTTCGCCAGCGGCTATACGGTGGGCTACTTCCACCAGCGGGCGCTCTGCATTACCATAAATAAGGATGTCGGCTTTGGCATCAAACAAAATACTACGGCGTACTTTTTCTTGCCAGTAGTCGTAATGAGCAATACGGCGCAAGCTTGCTTCAATACCACCAATAACAATAGGCACACCTTTGTAGGCTTCGCGTAAGCGCTGAGAGTAAATCATCACCGCACGGTCAGGGCGCTTGCCGCCCACATTACCTGGTGTATAGGCATCGTCATGGCGCATTCGTTTTTCTGCCGTGTAGCGGTTGATCATCGAATCCATGTTGCCGGCTGTTACACCAAAAAATAAGTTTGGTTTACCAAGCCCCATAAAGGCATCTTTTGATTGCCAATCTGGCTGAGCAATTATACCCACTCTAAAGCCTTGCGCTTCAAGTACACGGCCAATAACCGCCNCCCAGCCAAGAGCGTCCATTTCTTCGCGAGTGGTAGGTAAAAATGGGGCGGTGCCATAACATTCAGCCCAATATTTGGGGTATGAAAATAGCGCGCGTTCAGCTTTAAGGGAGCTCATAGTTTTGGCCGTAGAATAACAAAAGGCGCGAATTATATCCTAATACATTGCTTATTTATACAACATTACCTAGAGATATCGCGCCTACTGTAAAGTCTGTTTATATTAAGTTTTTTTATTTCGCTCTTTAATAAACTCTAAAAGTTCATGCTCAGGCATTGGCTTAGCGTACATAAAACCTTGTACTTCATCACACCCTAAGTTTTTCAAAAACTCTGCCTGCTGCTGTGTTTCTACACCTTCAGCAATTGTTTTTAGTCCTAGTTTAGCACCAAGCGACACCACCAAAGCAGCAATAGCACCGGTATCGTTATCGGGTAAGTCTTTTACAAATGCGCGGTCTATTTTAAGCCTATCAAGCGGTAAACTTTGTAAGTAACTTAACGAAGAAAAGCCCGTTCCAAAATCATCAATCGCCACTTCTACACCTAATTCTTTTAACTCTTTTAGGGTATTGATCACGGTTTCTAATTCATCCATTACCACGCTTTCAGTCACTTCTAACTCTATATTGCAGGGTTTAACGTCGTACTTTTGTAAGGTGTTTTTTACTGTTTTAGCGTAGCCTTTAACCTTAAATTGCGGCACAGATACATTTACAGCAATGCAAATTTCTTCACCGAGTGCCTCTAAGCGTTTTTGCTGTTGGCAAGCTTGTTCTAAAACCCATTGGCCAATATCAACAATTAAACCGGCATCCTCTGCTAAAGGCACAAACACCGCAGGAGATATAAACGAGCCATCTTCTGATGGCCAGCGCAGCAATGCTTCACAGCCAATTAAAGATAAATTATCAAGTGAAAGCTGAGGCTGATACCACACTTGGAGTTTTTGCCGAGCAAAGTCATGACGTAACTGCCTAATAATACCTAAGCGCCAAGCCATTTTGTCTTGCATATCAATATCGTAGTAAATACCCTCTTTGCATTTAAGCTTTTTAGCTTGGTTTAATGCAATATAGGCAACTTTGAGTGTATCTAACCCAGTACTTTGAAAGTCTTGCTGCTGACATAAACCAATTCTAAAATCGACAGGCAAAATATGCTCGCCAGCACTAAAAGGCACACTCAGCACGTCGTTAAATTGTTCGAGGTCAAACTCCGTTTGGCGAATAATAAAGCCAAATACATCTGCGCCAATACGCGACAATAACTTTGCGTCTGGGTAAGCATCTTTAAGTCGCTTTACAATCTCGATTAACAAATGATTGCCAATTTCTTGTCCTAAGCCATTGTTAATATCTGCAAAACCAATCACATCAATTAATACAAAAACGTAGTCATTAACATGTGGTTTTTGATAACGCACCACCCGCTCAATAAAATTAGTACGATTAGAAATACCGGTTAGTACATCTTTGTAGGCCGCATCTCTTAGTTTTACAAACAGCCTTACGTTATCAAGGGCTACACTCACATTAGTAAGAAAAATCTCTGCAAATTGCAGCTGCGCATCACTCGGTTTATGCTCGCACTCTAAATAAATAGCAGCCTGGCGGTGCTTACTTTTAACAATAAAAGTTACGCTCGAATCGGTTTGGCAATGCTGAGCCGACTCAAAACACTGCTCTACTTGTTCAAGCGCAACGCTATCAACATTAACAAGCTTTTCACCAAAGTAGCTCTCATAATGGCCACTGCCACCCAATACTTGAATAAAGTTATCGCCATCTAGCTTACTGCATACCAACCCAACTTGCTGACACTCTAAAATAATGCCCAAGTGTTTAATAATCTCTTTGCACAACACTTTAATATCGGTAAGCCCTAAAATAGACTTTGAAGCCGAAACAATGGTGTTCATTGCATCACTTTGATACTCAAGTTGGCATACTTGCTCGTACGAGCGAATAGCGGTAATTAAAGAAGTTACTAATTTAGAACGAGTTAACTCTGTTTTTGTTTTATAATCGTTAATGTCATATTCGCGAATTACTTTTTCTTCTGGGGTGTTGCCCGCTTGGCCGGTACGTAAAATAATTCGCACATGCTGGTTGTTAAGCTCTTCGCGAACGCGTTTTACAACTTGCAAACCCGCATCATCAGATTCCATCACTACATCTAAAAAAATAACGGAAATTGTATTATTGTTTTTGAGTATTTCGATGGCTTCGCTGCCAGAGTACGCATCGTGAAAACGCAGCCCTGCCCCCCAAAACTCTACGCCCGACAATGCAAGTTTAGTCACTGAATGTATTTCAGGATCGTCATCAACGATCAAAACATCCCAAAAATCAGATAATTCTTGGGTTATTTCTTCTTCGCTGTCTGGCGCTAAAAATAAAAAATCGCTTTGCTCTGACGACATTATCTACCCTTTATCAGTTTTAATACTTATATAAGCTCATACCTATGTGCTAAAAATATATTTTTGGTTTATAGGCTAATTCATACTATAGTCGATTAATAAAAAGTTGTTATATTTCAAACTAAAAAACTCGTAAAAGGTGTGCCTATTAAATTTTTTAAAATCCTTATAAAAACGCTCTTATTGTTAGTTTTAGTGGCTATTTTGATTGGTTTAACCCTGCCGCAAAATTACAGCGTAAATAAAAACATACAAATAAATGCCAATGTAGCGACCGTTAAATCGCTGGTCTCTGACTTTAGCCTTTGGCATACATGGTCACCTTGGGGCAAAGTAGATCCGTCTATCACTTTTACTTTAGGCGAACCTAGTCGCGGTATAGGCGCGCATCAATCGTGGCAAAGCGACTGGGGGTATGGAGAAATGACCATTACGTCGCTTTCGCAAAATAAAATGACCTTTAATGCACTTTTAAAAAATGAGCATATTATTGAAGGTGAAATTACATTTACCGAAGTAGAAGGTGTGGTAAATGTAACGTGTAATATTAATGGCCAAACCAATACCCCGCTAATTTCGGGTTATCTATCAATTTTTAGCGAGTATGTATTAAGCAATACAGTGTCACTTGGCTTAAATAACTTACAAACAGTGGCGCAATTACGCGACCAAAAAACACAGCTGGATAACGATGACAATAAAATCAGCCCAAGCGAGAATTAACCTCGCCAATATAATTGAGTCTTTACTTGGCTACCCCGTAAAAAAAATAACCACAAATACTGGGCAACCAAGTACAGATCAAAGTTACGGTTCTAAAGGCGATCTAAACCCGCTTTATCACATAAATAGCGATAACCCTATTTTAGCGCGCGCCCAAAAGCGCCAAGATTTACTGCTTATAAAACAGCAGCAAAATATAGAAACCATTTTAGCTAAAGCAATGGGATTTTGCCCCGATGTGGCAAGCAATAAACAACCAGATGCCGACTGGGTAGAGCGCTTTATTGCCCTATGTGAAGACACCTCAAATGAATCGATGCAAACACTGTGGGCTAAAATTTTAACTGGCGAGACCCTCAACCCCGGTACATTTTCTATAAAAAGCTTACAAACACTCAAGCATATGACCCAACGCGAAGCAGATGCATTACAAAAGTGTGTATCGCTGAGCAGCTACAACGCAAAAGACGACAGCCACTTTATTTTATTAGGGTTTTATAAAAAGCCTTCGCTTTTCGACTTACTACGAAAAGGCAATAAGGTATCGCTTAATTTAGGAAAAACGGGGATCAGCTTTCCTGATATTTTAACGCTAATGGATCTTAATTTACTCTACAGAAAAGAAATAGAATCGGCGGTATTAAAAGCAGGCCAAGAGCTCACCCTGTCGTTTTTATCGCAAAAAGTGACGTTAAAAGCTAAAAGCAGTGACTTAGTATTAAGCTATTACAAGTTTACCCAAACAGGCGATGAGCTTTCTAAGCTTATAAATTACCCTGTAAATAAGGTGTATAAGCAATTAATTAATAATGCATTGGAGGGAGAATTTGATTTAACGTGGCATGTTAATAAATAACACACCACGCTGTAAGCTCACTAATTAAAAGTGAACTTGAATACCCGCAAATGGGCCTGATGCGTCAATATCGGTATTAATATCATCAACATCATCTAGCTCTAACGTCATTGAGCGGTAACCCGCTTTAATAGCTACATCTACCGCTAGGTTATCAATAAGTTCATACGCTACACCTACTTGGTAGTCTTGTACTTTACTATCGTCGATAGCCAAAAAGCTGCCTTCAAAAAACACGCTTAAACCCGTAAATGGTAAGCCTGCTTCAGCACGGCCATACGCAAGTGGCACAAAGCCCGAAAAATCTTTAGTCTCAGAGAAGTTAGTGCCACCTTGTTGAGTGGTACCAGTTACAACAATGTCGCCGTCAAACTGCTTTGCGTTTAAACCTAAATCAATTGAAATTAAATCGTTATCAAAAATTTCGTAATAAAGAATGTAATCAATGTGAGTTAAATCACTTAATGTATTTGCAGTTGTACCAACCACGTAATCTGAGCCATTAAAGCTAAACGTATCAGTAAGGGTTGCTGAGCCATTAAGTTCAAGCTCAGTGTATTTAAGCTTTAGGTTAGGAACTAATGGCACTGGGTGCTCTAGTGCCGCGTAGTAGCTAATAAAGGTTTCGTCTTCAAAATTAAAATCTTGTGGTGCGTTATCTTTGTAAGAAAACTGACCGTCGTTATCTGACTGCCAGCCATCAACACCTACATATAAACCTAATAGAGTGTCTGCCTGTGCTGCAGGGGCTAAACATGCCATTGAAAGGGCAGCTGCTAAACAATACTTTTTCATTTTTTATCCTTGAGCTAGTAGTTCGCTAAGTTCGATTAAAGCCGCATTGGCTCTTGAAATATAATTTGCCATAACTAAAGAATGATTTGCCACAAAGCCAAAACCATTCCCGTTTAATATAATTGGGCTCCACACGGTTTCTTGTGTTGCCTCAAGCTCACGTATAATTTGCTGTAAGCTTACACGTGCATTTTTCTTTTCTAATACATCAGCAAAGTCATACTCAACCGCTTGTAAAAAGTGTAATAACGCCCACGTTGCACCGCGCGACTCATAAAACACGTCGTCTATTTCCCACCACGACGTTCTTACTTGTTGCTGAAGTGGTGTGTAGGTCGCTTGCGTGTTTGAAGAATTACCAGCTAAATCGGTATTTACTTTGTCTTGGCCAACACTTGCACTTAAACGCTGACTTAAACTGCCTAAACGCTTTTCGGCTTCTTTTAACCAGCTACGTAGATTATCTGCACGTGAATAAAATTGGCTATCGCGCTCATGCTCGTTAGCAATTTGTGAGCGGTACACAAGAAGGTAGTCTATTCCCTTTTGGTACTCTCCCTCGGCACTTGGCCATGCCCATGCTTCAGAGCTAATATTAAATTGCGGCTGCGCTTTTTTAAGGGCTTCATGTTCGGTAGATTGCGACTGTGAACGGCTAAAGTCTTTACGCATTGATAACGCTAAATCACGCACCATTTCAAGCGCGCCATATTCCCACGCTGGCATGTCATCCATTATCACACTTGGCGGCATCACATCGTTTGATAAATATCCACCTTGCTTATCAAGTAATGTGCTAGCAACGGTAATAAGCGTTGAGGTGGTTGTATAGCCTGTTACCATTTTTTCGTTGCGTGCTTGCGCGGTTTCTTTTGCATTAGTTACTACGTTAAAACGTGCCGGCTCAATGCTCCAATAAACTGCAATAGCGTAAAAAATAATAAGTAGTACCACCAAGGCACCAGCTATTTTTCCTTTATGTTGCGACATTTATCCTCCTAGTGATGAGCGTGTTGTTTTTTAGATGGCTTTGAATGCGCAGCTTGCGCTTCAAGCGAAACCACTTGAGCATTAGTAAACAAGCGGTTACCGTCACTAAAATATAGCGTGAGTTTACGTTCTTGCCCTACTTTTAGTGGTTCTTGTGGATCAAATACCATTAAATGGTAACCACCAGGCTCAAAGCTTAGGCTTTCATGGCCCTTAATAGTAACGGCTTTAACCTGTTGCATTTTCATCATGCCATTGACATGTTTGTGCTCATGTATTTCTACACGGCCTAAACCTTCGATGGTCGCTTTAGTTAATTTAGCAACACCACCACCGTGGTTAGAAATTGTTAAATAGCCAACACTCGACTTACTACCAGGCAAAAATGCCCTTACTTGTGCATGGCTTACTTCAAGCTTAGCTTCGTCTGTATCGTGGCTGTGCCCAGCATGTGCAGCAACCGATGACGAAAACACATTAATCATTAACGCCGAGGCCATAAAAAAGCACTGCTTCATCATCGCTTTATTCCTTGTGAAAGCATAAAATTTCACTTTAAATTTAACATAGTTAACTAATAATAGTCAGTTAAATTAAGGCTTAAGAGGTTACTTTTTTGTTATCGAGCACCAACCAGCACAGTACAGCTACAAATAATAATGGCCAGGCTATCATCACTGAACCAAATAACAGTGCCAAAATGGTGCCAACCAGCGCGACAATCCCTGCGCCTATTAACCCCATGGTCACTAAAGCCATTACGGCTACCACNGCCAGCCAGCTCAAGCCCCACCCAGCTCATATCTGCAATCCAAAGTGGAAACTGCCATGAATCAAAATGTATTAGCGACACAGTATCAGTAAAAAGTAACACATATACGACAACACATATTGCTAAGGTTTTCATATCCCTCTCCTAATACGCACGCTCTTTAAGGCAGCAGTGAGCAATCAAATAACCAAGCGCTACTGCAAACGGAAAACTTATAAATAATAAAATTGTTACTAAGCGTGTTGACCACACTGGAAAATCAAGGCGACGCGCTAACCCACTGCATACGCCCGATATTTTTTTATTCAGTGAATCTTTGTACCAACCACGCTGTGTTTTAAAGTTATTCATACTCTACTCCTTAAGCGCTTCGCGCAGTTGTATTGGTATTACTTTGCTTAACACTGGCTTTTAAACGAGCCAGCTCTGCATCTATTTTTTCATTTTTAACTAAAGACTCAATTTGCTCAGCGGTTGATTGCGCTGTATTTGTAAGTTCATAAGCATCAACCTGTGCTTCTATGCCTTCCACTTTTTGCTCTATCATTTCAAAGCGAGACAAAGCATTTGCGACGTTGTCGCTGTGTAATTGCATGTTCACTTTTTCACGTGCAGCAACAATATCGTGGCGTTTTATTAATTGAGCTTGTTTGCTTTTAGCTTGCGCCATTTTTTGCTGTAAACGCTCACAATCTGCTGTAATTTTCTCTATCGACTCTTTTAGAGTATTTAGCTGAGTGTTTTTTGCTGCAATTTGCTCATCTACTCGCTGTTTTTCTACTAACGCAGACTTGGCTAAATCGTCACGGTTTTTAGCAACTGCCAGCTCAGCTTTTGTTTGCCACAAAGTTAAGTCTTTTTGTTTTTGTGCAATTTGGCGTTTAAGCGTTTTCTCTTCGCACAGCAAGGCTGCGGCCGTGCTTCTACATTCGTTAAGCGCTTCTTGCATTTCACTTAGCATAAGGTTGAGGAGTTTTTCTGGGTCTTCTGCTTTATCCAGCATGGCAGCAATATTGGATTGGATAACATCATTTACGCGATTAAATATACTCATTGTTTTGTCCTGTTGTTTTTAATTGATAACAACAACAGGATTCCAAGAGTTATGCCAAGTAACAAAAATTTATTTATAATCCTTTATATTCAATTAGTTAGACAGGTAATAAGTTATTTTAAACTAACTAAAAACTGAATGCTAATAAGCTAAAATCACTAATTTATTTATCTTTTGACTAAATTTTAGTTATAAAAAAACCACTTTAAAAAGTGGTTTTTTTATAACTGGTCAATGCTTTAGTATTACTCAGGCACAAAACTTAATGCTTTATCCATTACCGACAAATCAGCCTGTTTACCGTGACCGTTTTCTGAAAGGTGACGTCTAAATCCGCGCGCCCCTGGCTGCCCCTGAAAAATCCCCAGCATATGGCGTGCTATATGCCAAAAGTTAGCACCTAAACGCATTTCTTCTTCTATGTAATCATACATAGCGCGCACCACATCGTGACGAGTCTGAGTATTGGCCACCTCACCGTAAATCTTTTCATCCACCTCATTAAGCATAAATGGATTACTATATGCTTCGCGACCAATCATAACGCCGTCTATATGCGCTAAATGCGCTAGGCTTTCTTCAATTGTTTTAACGCCGCCATTAATGCTTAAGTCGAGCTGTGGGTAGTCTTTTTTTAGTTGGTAAACGCGTGGGTAATCAAGAGGCGGTACTTCACGATTTTCTTTAGGGCTTAAACCATTTAACCACGCTTTACGGGCATGAATAATAAAGTCATCACAGCCAACTTTATGGCTGGCTTCAATTAATGCGCATAAAAACTCATACGAGTCTTGCTCATCAATACCGATGCGTGTTTTTACCGTAACAGGAATACTAACTTCGCTTTTCATTGCCGCAACACACTGTGCAACCAGCTCAGGCTCGGCCATTAGGCATGCACCAAAGCGCCCGTTTTGTACTCTATCTGAAGGGCAGCCTACATTTAAGTTAATCTCATCGTAACCGCGCTCACCCGCAAGTTTTGCACACTTTGCTAGCGCCTCGGGATCAGAACCCCCCAGCTGCAAAGCAACCGGCCCCTCGTGCTGATTAAAGTGTAGGTAATCGCCGCGACCAAATAAAATCGCCCCCGTGGTGATCATCTCAGTGTATAAAACAGCGTGCTTACTCATCTTACGATGAAAAGTACGACAATGACGATCAGTCCAATCCAGCATGGGTGCAACAGAAAATCTGCGATCTACTTCATTTGCGACCATCACTCTGAACCCATTGATTTATAATGACTTATGTTAAATTTCACAATTTTTTAACTCTCTAAAATTCTGACGATTTCTGGCTATTTCCGCTGATTTTTAACCCTCAGGAAGACAATAGGCAGACAAAACTATGGCTCATTATACCATCCGAAAACGATTTCGCGCAGATCAACCTGTATTTTGTGCGTCAGTTATTCAGAAAAATAAAGGAATAATTACTTTTTCAAAATCTAAAACACATTCATCTAAAACGGCTGCTGCTAAGTGGGCCAAAAACTTAGTCAGTCAATTAGAAATAAATGAAGCGATGAACCACCCAGGACCAAAAGAGATGACATTAGGAGATCTAATTAATGAGTATATGATAAGAAAAGAAAAATCGAACCGCCCTCTGGGTCGTACAGCTAGTTACGGCTATAAAACGATTATAAAACATCCTATTGCCGAGTTAGTTTCTTCTAAAATACAGAGCCATGATATTGTTCAGTTTTGTTTACAACGCAAAAATTCAGAACATAATCCCTCCCCTGCAACAATAAGTATCGATGTAAGCTTAATAAGAAAAGTGCTTCGAATTGGTAAGTCACTACTTGGCGTACACTGTAATCAACAATCTGTTATTGAAGCTTATTGGACTTTATGAGTTTTACGGCACTGCAATCATCGACTTTGATGATATTCGGCAAAAACATCTTGGCTGCTCACATGATGTCGCCACCAGAAAAATAAAATCTGGTGGATTACCATTTGTAACTTTTAGGTTGGCGGATTCACAAAAAGGTAAACTGTTCGTTCATGTTGATGATCTGACCGAGTTAGTCGAACGGCAACGAGAGCGAGCGCGAAAGAGCTCCAAAAGCATATCAGTGAGTTTAAAGATGCCAGCAAAGGGAATAGTTAATGTTTATAAAAATGAACTAGCTTCCCTAGACTCTTATCTAGAACATTAAAAGTAAACTATAAGTGACTTTTAATGAGAAAAAGGCTTTTAGAGGCTATAAGTTAATTATATTTGACTTATATCTATTTCGGCATTACTTTATATTTAAAAGTAAATAATAGTTAACTTATATGAGTAATCTTGCCAAGACAAACAGAACAGGTAAATCGGTTAAGGCAACAGTGATGCCTAACTTATCAAAACGCTTTACCCCTACTCAGCTCGCTGAGGCGATCACTGCAAAGCGAACGGGTATGAAGCTGTCTCTCGTAGATGTATCTGAGTCATTGTCTATTTCAAAGCCAACGCTGGTGAAAATAGAAAAAGGCGATACCAATGTAAAGTTAGCGAACCTTCTCAAGGTAATGGAATACCTTGGTCTTACATTTAGCCTTCTTTCCGATGATGCTACTTCCAAAGAAGAAACAGGGGTAAGTGATGACTGGTACTGATAGAAATACCCTGAACGTTTATATCGGTCATGATCGTAAAATTGCGGCAATAGCCATTCCTGTAGGCTCTGAAACAGAACTAACCTTAACTTATAATCATGACTGGATTAGAGAGGGTTTCGCTATCTCTCCACACTTACCTTTGAATGGTGAGTTTGATCACAGAGCGGTTCGAAACTTCCTACAAAACTTGTTACCTGAAGGTAAAGGGTTAGAAGAGATCACCAGTAATACCACTATCTCCAAAAATAATACCTTTGGGCTCATCAAGATCATCGGCGCAGACACATCTGGCGCGTTGTCATTTACAACCAAAAGCAATGAAGAAACTGAAACTTCATTTCGAGAAGTCACTAATGAAGAACTAATCGAAAAGTTAGCTCGTTTTAAGAATGCTGGAGAATCAATTACCTATTGGGATGGTCATACAAGGCTATCAGTCGCGGGTGTACAAGATAAACTTAACTTATTAGAGATAGATGGCAAATTAGGATTTGGTGAAGGCCAGCTTTGCTCCAATAAGATCTTTAAGTTTGAAACGGGAAAAGCGCCTTTTATTGCTGTGAATGAGTTATTTACCATGTTATTGGCAAAACATTCGGGTATTGATGTACCAGAGGTGGCAGTACGAAAATATGGAGAAGTCAGCGCGTTTGTCATTGACCGTTTTGACCGTAAGTTAATAGCTGAACAACAGCGTGTTATGCGCCGTCACATTATCGATGGCTGCCAAGCAACCAACCTACCTCCATCATACAAATACGAGCGTCAACACGGCGATGAAGGCGACGGTATTTATATTCGTGATGGTGTGTCTTTTGTGAAGCTGTTTAATGTACAAACAACCAATGCCGAAGCGTATCAAACGCAACTTATACGCTGGATGACCTTTAATATTTTAGTGCGTAACTATGATGCTCACGGTAAGAACATCAGTTTCTTTGTGGGTAAACAGGGTCTAAGTCTTACGCCATTTTACGATTTAGTAAATATCGAAGCTATCATTCGAGAGATCCAGGCAAGGCAAGCTGATGAAAAATCTAATGTGGCAATAGCTACAGGCATGGCAAACCATTTCGCGATGTCGATAGGTGAATATGGTGCAGGCAGTGCTGGTAATTTTAATCACCCGTTTACAGCTTATATGTTGGCAGATTTTGCCCAAGAATTTGGAATATCACTCGCGCGTCTGCAATTGTTAATGAGGCAAATGATCAAACAAGTGCAAAGCTCTGTTGATTTAGCTAAAACCGATACGCTTAAACAACAGCTAACTGATTCTGAAATACAGCATGTTGATACCTGTATTCAAATCATTGGTGAATCGATTGAAGAGTTAAGTGCAGAAGTGGATCAAATAACAGAAATGAGTGACTTAATTTAGCGTGGGTTTCTAGCTATTTCTGTTTATTTCATTAAAGTGGAGTGACAATAAGTAGACAGCGAAATTTGCCATTAAAAATTAAATCCTAATAAATCAGTGGTTTAAGTTATTTTTCGCATATATGATTCCAATCAAGCATGGGTGCAACAGAAAAACGTCTGTTTAACGTTGGATTATCTAATGTGCGTTTTTGCAATGTAAAAGCCTCGGGGATTATAAGTAAATACGCCCATAAAAAGGCGCTGTATTTTACACAAAAGCCTAATTAGCATCAATGTTAGCTGTATATTTGTAAACCAAAATAATGCGCGATACCGTTGAGTATATTTGTAACTGCCACAGAGCTTAAAATTAACCCCATGATTCTACTTATAATACTTGCGCCACTGTCGCCTATTAATTTATGTACATGATTTGCGAGTAACAACAGCACAAGCACAACAACTAATACAACCAACATCATCGACGATGTAGTAACTTGCTCAACCCACGAGTATTCTTCGTTACGGGTCATCAGTACTGCGCCAAGCATGGCGCCTGGGCTTGCTATAGAGGGAATGGCTAGCGGAAAAATCGCGGTTTCTGTGCTGTCGCGCACACTTTTAATCTCAGACTCGGGCTTACTTTCACCAAAAATCATTGAAAGCGCAAAAATAAGCAGGACTATGCCCCCAGCTATTTGAAACGCCGACAGCGGTATTTCAATTGCATTTAATAGCTGCTCACCGGCAATAACAAAAAAGAGTAAAACCACAGCGGATACACCCACGGCTTTAAAAACAACTTTTCGTTTAAACTTTTCATCTTCCCCACGTGTCACAGCAATAAATACAGGCACTGTACCTATAGGGTCTATCACCGCAAAAAAGAAAATAAATATAGCTACCAGTTCATGCATTAATGGGGTTCCTAGATAAAAAGTGTTTAATAAAAACGCTGCAAGTACAACACAGTATGTTAGTATATCACGGTAGCGTAAGGATAAGAGAATGATGAATATAGAATCACTCGTAAGTAAAGCAAAACAAGTTTGTGACAACCGTGGTGCGCGTTTTACGCCTATCCGCGAAAAAGTATTTCGCCTATTAGCTAGCGCCCAAGGCGGCGTTGGGGCGTACGATTTACTTGAGCAATTAAAAGTAACAGAAACAGGCGCAAAACCTGCAACAATTTACCGTGCGCTAGACTTTTTATCAGAGCTGGGCTTTATTCACAAAATAGAAAGCACCAATGCATTTATGCTTTGCCATCACTTTGATCATATTCATCCTGTGCAGCTATTAATCTGTGACAGTTGTGGTTTTGTAAAAGAGCTGCACTCTACGGTTATTTCTCACGAGCTAAACAACTTAGCAGCAGAAAGCGGCTTTGTTGTATCAGGGCAAACTATTGAAGCACACGGTAAGTGTGAGTCTTGTAGAAGCTAAACCCAAAGTTTGTTTTAAAGCTATACTCATATTTAGATAGCCACTTTAGCACCAATTTTAAGAGTACCTAACATGAATGTTGAGTTCATTAATCCATTTTTATCTTCTTTGATCAATGTGTTATCTACAATGGCACAAACCGAGTTAAAACCAGGTAAGCCGCGTATAAAAACAGACGAAGTCGCCTGTGGCGATGTATCTGGTTTAATTGGCATGGTAGGCGCGCAAACTCGTGGCTCATTTTCAATTACCTTTGATGAAAACTTAGCTCTGACCATCATGGAACGCATGCTTGGTGAGCGCCCTGACAACATAGACGATGAAGTAACTGATATGGTTGGGGAAATTACTAATATGGTTACCGGTGGAGCTAAAAACTTACTCGGCGAAAAAGGCTATGACTTTGATATGGCTACGCCAATTGTAGTTGCAGGTAAAGGCCACACCATCACACATAAAAGTAAGGGCAAAAAAATAATTATGCCATTTAGCTGTGATGCAGGCGATGCAAATATAGAAGTTAGCTTTGATAAGTTATGAGCTGGCAACAAACTCAAATAACCTTAAAACCGCGCGCTCGAGGATTTCATTTAATAGATGATGAAATACTCGCGCAGCTGAGCGAGCTGGCTAATTATAAAGTTGGCCTATTACATTTGTTTATTCAGCACACATCGGCAAGTTTAACCATAAACGAAAACGCCGATCCTACAGTCCGCATGGATATGGAAAGCCACTTTAACCATTTTGTTCCCGAGCGCCAACCTTACTATCGTCACGATTACGAAGGTGATGATGATATGCCAGCCCATATAAAAACCAGTACGTTAGGGAGTGAATTAAGTATTCCTATAAGCAATGGTCGCTTAGCGCTAGGTACATGGCAAGGTATTTACTTAGGCGAGCATCGCGACGCTGGCGGTGCAAGACGTATTATAGCGACCTTGCAAGGCGAAACCTTTTAACCTTGTATTGACCTCTCCTCCCTTGCTTTTACCCACCTCACCTCGCATTAATTAAAACCCTTTATATCGCGCGGCGGCATGCGGCCACTCGTGCGTTTAATATTTATAAATAATTTTCGTAGGTATAAATCAGATCAAAATATTGTTTTAGAGGTGTTTATTTTAGTGGGATATTTAGAGAGATTGGAGCGGCACACGAGGCTCGAACTCGTGACCTCGACCTTGGCAAGGTCGCGCTCTACCAACTGAGCTAGTGCCGCTTTATATTTTATTCGATACTTCAATTTCTTTTGGTGAGAAATTGGAGCGGCACACGAGGCTCGAACTCGTGACCTCGACCTTGGCAAGGTCGCGCTCTACCAACTGAGCTAGTGCCGCTTCATAGTTAGTCAGTAATTTGTCCGTTGGTGCGCGACGGGCCGCGTCCTACGTTCTGGCAACTGAGCTAGTGCCGCATTACATTTCATTCAATACTCCAATTTCTTTGGTGAGAAATTGGAGCGGCACACGAGGCTCGAACTCGTGACCTCGACCTTGGCAAGGTCGCGCTCTACCAACTGAGCTAGTGCCGCTTCATAGTTAGTCAGTAATTTGTCCGTTGGTGCGCGACAGGTCGCGTCCTACGTTCTGGCAACTGAGCTAGTGCCGCTTTAAAGATTGTCAGTAATTTGTCCGTTGATGCGCGACAGGTCGCGTCCTACGTTCTGGCAACTAAGCTAGAGCCGCACTTACTGATGGTATTTAAACCACTCAAACACACCAACCCCGCGAGGGTTATCGTCTTGAGCGGGGCAGGATTCTACAATAATCTAATGTGTTTGCAAGTGTTTTTTACAAATTAAAGAATTTTTCTCTATACACCTTTAATTCCATAATAGAATCTTTAATGTCATCGAGAGCTAAATGAGAGCCTTTTTTATTTACCTGCTCTAGTACCTCAGGCTTCCAACGTCGGGCAAGCTCTTTAATTGTGCTTACATCTAAATTTCGATAATGAAAAAAGTCTTCAAGCTCGCGCATATACTTATTCATAAAGCGTCTGTCTTGACCTATTGAGTTACCACACATAGGTGATTTACCCGCAGGTACCCACTGCTTTAAAAAATTAAGCGTTTGTTCAACCGCATAAGCCTCATCATATGTACTGGCTTTACAACGGGCCGTCAAACCTGATTTCCCATGCTGTGTAGTACACCATTCGTCCATGCCATCTAACAGCTCATCACTTTGGTGAATAGCTATAGTAGGCCCTTCCGCGAGTATATTTAAATCGGCATCAGTTACTACTGTTGCAATTTCGAGTATTTTATCTGTGGCCGGCTCAAGTCCAGTCATTTCCAGATCAAGCCAAATTAAATTAGATTCATTAATAGTCATAGTAACCTTAAACAGTGCTTTTCTTTAGATCCAACGCATTTCGATATATCATATTAGCATCAACCGTCGAGCTAAAGCTTTTTTATACGCAAAGCCGACATTTAAACCAAGGTTATAGGCCAAAAGTGGCAAAACAGAAAAAATTAAGTAAAGGCCAATCTCGCAGGATCAAGGCTAATCATCAAAAGCGCTTAAATAATGCCGATACAAAATTGGCAAAAGGTGGCGCACAAGAGTGGCAAACAGATAATTTGGGCGCAACCGAAAACGCTGTCGTGATAAGCCGTTTTGGCCAACACGCCGATGTAGAAACACAAGAAGGTGACGTATTACGCTGTAATATTCGCCGTACCGTTACTAACTTAGTGTGTGGTGATGAAGTACTATTTCGCCGCGCAAAAGTAAGTGAAGGCGACTTAGCAGGCGTTATTGAAGCAACACAAGAGCGCCGCTCTCAGCTTACGCGTCCCGACTTTTACGATGGCGTAAAAGTAATCGCAGCAAATATTGATCAAATTTTAATGGTCTCAGCGGTACTACCAGAGTTTACGCCCAGTATTATCGACCGTTACTTAATTGCCTGTGAAGACATGGGTATAGAACCTATTTTAGTACTTAATAAAATCGATTTAATCGACGACGAAGGCCTAAATGAAATTCAAAAAGTACTCGATATTTATCGAGGCCTTGGTTATCAGGTACTGCTTGTAAGTAGTGTAACCGGCGAAGGCATAGATGATTTAAAAAACGTACTGGTTGATAAAAATAATATTTTTGTTGGTCAAAGTGGCGTAGGTAAATCAACCTTAGTTAACACTGTGCTTCCTGATGCCGAAATATTAACTAAAGAAGTATCAGAAAACAGTGGCTTAGGGCAACATACCACCACTGTATCGCGCTTACATCACCTACCAAGTGGTGGTAACCTAATTGACTCACCGGGAATACGTGAGTTTGGTTTATGGCACTTAGATGTTGAACGGGTAACCTGGTGCTTTAAAGAATTTAGAGAGTTTATAGGTGGATGTCGTTTTAGAGACTGTAAGCATTTAAACGACCCAGGCTGTATAATTCAACAAGCGGTAGCCGATGGCGATATTTCGCAATTGCGATTCGACAGCTACCACCGTATTTTAGAAACAATGGCCGATGGCCGTGCTGGTGCACGCGCACCTCGCGTTTAATTTAGGAAACAATCTGTGAGTTTAGACAAATTTAAAATTGCAATGCAGTATGCAATGCCAAAGCACTTTATTTCACGCGTAGTAGGTAAATTAGCAGCAGCAAAAGCAGGTGCTTTAACTACAACGCTCATTAAACTATTTATTAAACAATATAAAGTAGACATGAACGAGGCTTTGTATGAAGACCCAGCGCACTACAAAACGTTTAATGAATTTTTTACTCGCCCATTAAAAGATGGTGTGCGTCCAATGGCGCAAGGCGAGAACGTAATTACTCACCCTGTTGATGGTGCTATTAGCCAACTGGGCGACATTGTTGATGGGCAGCTAATACAAGCAAAAGGTCATGACTACAGTCTACAAGCACTATTAGGTGGCTCTGAAGATGATACAACACCATTTTTAGGCGGAAAATTTGCTACCATTTATTTAGCGCCAAAAGACTACCACCGTATTCATATGCCTATAGACGGCACACTAAGTAAAATGATTTACGTACCGGGCGACTTATTTTCGGTAAACCCGCTTACAGCGCGAAATGTCCCTAATTTATTTGCTCGTAACGAACGTGTAGTGGCTATTTTTGAAACCGAAATTGGCCCACTTGCTATGGTACTAGTAGGCGCAACCATTGTAGCTAGCATAGAAACTGTTTGGGCAGGCACAGTAACACCACCCGCCGGTAGCGATGTGTTTAGCTGGAACTACCCTACTAAAGGCGAAAACGCCATTACCCTTAAAAAAGGTGAAGAAATGGGCCGCTTTAAACTAGGCTCAACAGTGGTACTAGCATGGGGTGCTGATAAAGCAGACATTTTAGACGACCAACTGCCTGAAACAGTAACGCGTTTAAACACCGCATTTGCAACAATTAAAGAAAGTGAAGAGCTGTAAGCCCTCTGAATAAAGACGTTTTATCACATTGCTCTGTTCTCGTAGTTCACGGTTTTGAGTTCAGAGCAATGTTAATCTATAAGCTAAGTTTGATTTCGCTGCACCTGATGATAATTTAAAACGGTTTAAATACAATCATTACTAAATTACGCTTAGCTCTGTAGCAGCTTCAACAATATAGTCAGCTTACGCTTATCAAGTTCACCCATTTGCTCGCTATTACTGAGCGCAAAAATAACCCCTTCGTGTTCGGCGCAATTTATATCATCTCGCGATTCAACCACATTTGCCCATAACTCTAAATCATCTATCTCTATTTCGTGGTTTACACAACGTGTTAGCACGTCAATCAATACCGGCTTTGTGAGTGTATAACCGGGAGCACTTTCCTCTGCTGGAGTAGAAATAATCACGCTAATAGCATCATCTCTTTGCTCACCAAAGGTAATAAATTCGGCCAATGCTTTTTGTATATTCATAATATTTGTTATTCTTGCTGTTCTACTGCTGATAAGACTTAAAATGACGAGATTAAACTGCTCACAATGCCACACTGCGCTTAGTTGTAATGTAAACGATATAAACGCATGCTGGTGTAACCAACTACCTGCTATTTTACCGCTTGAAGAGTCAGCAACAAGCTGTTTATGCCCGCAATGTACGCTTAATAAAATAAACGCTTATTTAGCGCATATTTATACTCAGCCAATCAAAGCACAAATTGAGTTTGCTAAAAAATTTAGAGGTAATGACAATTTAATTGAAGGGCTAGACTACACCATGCAAAATGGCTACATGGTGTTTAGTAAATGGTTTTTTTTAAAGCGAGGTACATGCTGTAAAAATGGCTGTAAAAATTGTCCTTACAGCTAAATCACAACATGTTGATATACAATACGCGGTTAAATAAGTTCGTTGGGCACATTGTTGCTGTATTGTGCAAATTTATCCGCCCCTTTAAAACGTAACTCAATTGCTTTGATATGCTCTTCTTCGGCGTGTTTCCAAACGCCCGGCACACTATACACATGCTTTAAATAGCAAAAAAACTTATCACGTAGCTGCGGATTAAACTGCCATCCTTGAGCTACATCTGCTACTTGGGCAGCTAAGCCCTCACGAGTATCAGCATGCTTAACTAAGCCTTCTATATTATAACAAGCCTGCCCTACAGTAATTACGCGCTTATTTAGTAACAGTGCTTCTAAACCGACCGTAGAGTTGATAGTGATCACCGCTTCTGCGCATTCAATAAGTTCACAGGTTTTATTGCCGTTTGCAAATAGTGCAATTGGGTCTTTATCGTATAAATGGGTGTAATGCTTGTGCCACGACGGGTGTTCTTTAAAAACGACCTTTAAACTAGGGTCGTTCAATGCTTTCACTGCGCTAACAACTTCATCGTATAGCATTTCCATTGAGTCAATCCATGGCGAAAAGCTCGCTAATTGCGTATCGTGAGGCACTTGAAAAGGCACAAATATGTAGCGTTCAGGTATATTTTCAGCTGCAAAATCACAGCGTTTTTTATGGTTTTCTCGTGGGACAAGCGCCGGTGCATCAAAGTTTAAGGCATTATTTGCATTAAAATTTAAATAAAAATCAGGATCTCGACTTAGCGACGCATTAAAGTTAATCCCTTGAGGGTCTAAACTGGTGGTACCCGGAAGCAAACCATTTTCATAATAAAATTGCTTAATACCCAGTGCCTTGGCAGCCATAGCAACGGTAGTATTAGGCAGTTTATTTCCATTCCATATCACCATTACATCAGGGTTAACTTCCGTTAATAAAGCTAAATATTTTGCGTAACGTAAACGCTCAAAAAAGCACAGCCCCACTTTGTAAACCGCCGATACTAAAGCATTGTTCCAAAGGTTATTACGGGCGCGCTTACGTTTTAGTTGTGCATTAATAACATCGTTAAAATCAACTTTAAACGCTTTACTTAAATAGTGTATAGCTGAAAGCTTTGGCGCCCCCATAACATGCAGTTGGCAATCCATACTCAGCTTTTTGATTATTTTTTTATAGTACTTTGCGTGTACATTTTTGCGGGATATAAATAGGTAAGACATACAATCTGTGCGCGCCAATTATTGTTTATAGGAAATAATACTAAGTGGACACTATTACAAAAGTAAGGTTCACTGCTACGAGTAAATAATTTACAGATGTTACCTAAATTCTTATTATTTTACTACGCAGCGGTGCCATCCTAGATAGAATCTCATTTTGTATGCTATGGCTAATATTTTGCTCTTCCATCGCATTGACAAGTAAGTCCACCACATGGTTAAAATCTTTCTCAGTTATGTGCATCCCAGTATGAATATCTACCATAGAATCTCCTTTGTACTTGCATGGGCCATCAACTAGCATACACATATGCATAATAAAGCCTTCTCTAAAGTGGCTTATGTCGCTGTGTTCAAAATAATGCAGTACTTGTTCATCATTACCTATTTGGTAAATAAAACTGTCTACAATACGCGTAAGCCCCGCTCGGCCATCAAGCTGTTGATAAAGCGATAAATTTGTTGAGCTTGCACACCCTGCCAGGGCACTTAAACACAACCATAAAATGACAACGTTTTTCATTACCAATACCCTGTTACCGATAAGTACCACCCTGTTTGATCGCTCGCACCTGCAATGCTACCTAAATCTAAGTATGCGGCGGTGACACTCACGTGCTTGTTTGGCATCCAAGCAACAAATAAATCTTTCCAGTCTTGTTCACCCAAATTAAGGTTATTAGACTTTTGCCTATACTCTATACCTACGGCAACACTTCGGCTCAAAAACACAGCCGTGCTGCCTTCAAATAAAATTTTTGCATCATCATTTGCCCCACCATAACCAAGCAAACCGAGTTGATTAGCCTCACTGTAGCGAGTTGTGACGTTCCAAAACCAGTTAAGCCCCCCTACAGCGCCTAAGTGGAGTTTACTCGCTGCAAGGTAGTAATCAGTGCCACTAGTATCTTGTGCACCTACGAGGGTCGCAACAGCGCCATCATCAAGGGATTTATGCTGTATACCCACACTCAATTGCGGCCAGTCACTGTAAACTATATCGCCGTATAAACGAATTTTAGCGCCCGTGATAGATTGCTCTATTTCGGTATCAAGTGCAGGCACGTCAAAACGTTGTTGAGCGTAGCTAAGTTCTACACGATTAAATAGGTTAACTTGTGCTCCACATACATCTAAAGTGTAGTCTGTTACATCTGCACGGCTACAAAAGCCATTCACAGAGAACTCGTCTTCGCTGGCGTAACCTGCAAGCTGTGCCCAAGGCACAATACCGCCGCCCCCACTGCCTTCTATTTGCGAAACCCCGGGGGTCGCTAATAATTTACCATCGCTTGCTAAACCAGAAAAGCTCGAGCTAAGTAATAACCCAAGTAATAAACACTTAACTTTTTTCATAATATTCCTTTAGCCACTGTTCTAATAATTCTGCTTTTAAAGGCCTACTTAGGTAGTAACCCTGAGCATGGTCACAATGCATAAGTTTAAGTAAGTCTAACGAATCTCTGTTTTCAACGCCCTCTGCAACAACGCTAAAGCCTAGTTGATGCCCTAAGGTAATAGACGACTGCACTATGTGTTGATCCTTGCGCGACTCATCTAACTTTAAAATAAAGCACTTATCTAACTTTAGCTCATCAATAGGCAGCATTTTTAATCTCCCCAGTGATGTTTGCCCTACGCCATAATCATCCAATGAAATTTTTACACCGATGGCTTTTAAGTTTTGTAATGCTTTTATGCCTTTTTCCTCATTTTCAATCATGTCGCGCTCAGTTAATTCAACAGTAATGAGGGTTGGATCAACATTGTATTTTTTTAGAGTACGCACTAACGCTGAATGAAAACTCGGTGAGGCAATATCTTGTGCTGATACATTAATTGCTGCCTGCATTTCAATCCCTTTAGCCTGCCAATCAGCCACCTGAGAAACCACAGTGTTAACAACCCATGATGTAAGCTCAACAATAAGCCCCGATTGCTCGGCTAAATCAATAAACAGTTCTGGGTTTACCCAGCTGCCATCTTTACGTTGCCAGCGGATCAGTGATTCGACTTTATTTATTTTTTGTGTGTGTAAATGCAGTTTAGGCTGATAGGTCATAAATAATTGCCCATCATCATCGCTAATGGCTTGTTTAAGCTCATCTAACATTTTAAGGCGTTCTAAATGCGCTTCGTCTTCACCATTTTGGTAATAATGAATACTGTCTTGGCTATCTGTTGCATTGTCTACGGCAATAAGTACGCGTCGCATTAAATCATCGCTGGCAAGGCCTTGCATAGGATACTCGACAACCCCAGCGCTAAAGCGTAAGTTAATTTTTAACGTTTTAATGATATAACACGCTAATAGCTGTGCCATTAAACCAACTATACCGCTTTTTTTCTCTCTGGCAGCGGCACTTGGAAACACAGTTAAAAACTCATCGCCACCAATACGCGCATGAAAGCCGCCAAGTTCGTCCGAAAAGCCACTAATTCGATTGGCAACCGCTTTTAAACATTCATCGCCTACGCGTGGGCCTAGCTTATCGTTTATATGCCGTAAACCTTTTATATCAATAGCAACTAGGGTGTATTGTGTAGAGGGAGTCAGCTCACCATCGAGTACTTCAAGCATAGCCGAGCGGTTATAAAAGCCTGTAAGCGAATCATGGCGTGCCTGAAAACTAATTTTTTGTTCACGCTCGTTAATATCGTTACCCATGTTATCAAAGGCGTTAGCAAGGGTTGCTATTTCGGTACTTTGTTTAGATGCATTAAATTCAAATGCGTAATTACCTTGTGCAAATTGCCTGGCAATAACTGCAAGCTGTGAGAGTGGGGTTGTTAAGTTATTTGCCAGTAAACTACTGGTAATAACCCCCACCAGCATCGTTAAAATGGCCATAATAATTAGCGTAAACAATAAGTTTTCAAAATCGTTATAGCTTTGCGTTAAATCAGCACTGAGCAAAATTGTTACCGCATCCCCTTGTAGGGAGGGCAACATAATATCTTGGTTTTTATATACAGGATAATCACCAAACAAACGCGTTGTAGTGGTAGTGTTAAAGTAGTTTTTAGGTGAAAAAACCTCTGGGCGATTAAGCAACGAGCTTCTTACGAGGTTGTCCTGCTCAGCAATAAAGCTGACATCCATTCCTGTTAGATTTTTAAGCTCGAGGGCGACTTCGTCATCAATTTTAAAACCCACTAAGCTGTATGCAACGGTTCTAGGCGCCCTTACAGGTAGTAAAATAACTTGATATAGCTGATTATTAAGAACAACAAAGCTCGATTGCTCTGGCGAAGTTAATAACTCATCCAGTAACGGCTTTAAATTTTGAGGGTACAAATCTGCATTAGTATTGGCTGAAATTAATTTACCTGATAAATCAATCAGTAGCATAAGCTCTGCATCAATACGCTGGCTGTGATTAAACAACACACTACTTATGGTGCCTGCATCGCGAGTGGCAACCGCTTGCTTAAAGCCAAAGTCGGCAGTGAGTACTTTAGCAGCAGTAAGCAGTAGGCTTTCTTTTGCGCTCAGATATTGCTTATATACATTTTGCGCTACGCTAATATCTTGATTTACTTTTTCTTCTTGAAATTTACTTGTAGACCACCAAAAGCTAACAATGCTCACCATAGTGGTCAGTAACACTAAGCCTACACATAAAACAATAATGCGGTTTTTTAAACTGTTAGTCATTACCGCCCTTAAACTTACTACCAAAAGTATTTCGCGGTGCTGGGGTGGAGGTATTAACCTTAATTAGTAACTCATTATTATTGTTTATTGTTATCATTTTTTTATTTTCCAACGGTGCAGTTTGTAGCGCATGCCACACACTCAGCGTAGTCGGTAACGGCGTTATGTCTAAGGATAACTTACCCGTATTATTCGTTTTATAAACGTGTTCACTATTGGCTACATAAATATAGCCAACCATAGAGTCATGAATATTACAGCCTAGTACAACAACACCTTGTTGATCAAAAATTACAGGCTCTTTAGGTTGGCCTGAATAGAGTTTTAGCTGAAAGGGCTTAGCCTGAGAAAAAGAGTAAACATGATGGCGAATATTATCGCTGTTAGGAAAGTTAACCTGCTGGCCTTTTTGCACCACCAGTAAATCAGGCAAAAACGCTTTATGTACTTGGTCCATTACCGCAACGGGTAACGTAGTGCGCTCTGACTTTGTCGCCTTATAAAGCTCAACGACTGCGTCTTTTAGTGGTTGACCATGCTGGTCTTGAATTACTAAATCAATATTTGCACCCAGTACGCCTTGGCTAAAAAATAAAGTAGCGGCGAGTAAATAACCTCTTTTATTAAAAACTTGCTGCACTTGCCTAAACATATCAATACCTAAAAGTTAATCTTAGGTTAAGTTAATTAGAGACCAGCACTAATTGCAAGGAATATAGCCCAGTAACTAAAAATAAAGACTGGGCTTTGTTTATTTTAATACTTTAGTTGTACTATTTTACAATAAGACCGTAATCAGTATCTAAAATATTAATTACTTCTTGGCGAGGATCTTCTGGAATTACAATCTCTTTACCAATGATTTTACTGGCAATGCCTACATAAGTGTTAGACACCTCAAGCATGACCGATTCTGGTAAAATAAAGTCTTTAGCAAGCTGCTCACGCTCATCCATGCGGTCTTTATTTAACAGCACGTCACTTTCTGGCACAGTAGAAATTAATAACTGGCGGAACCCTTCTTTAGAGTTTTCGATTATTTTACCATCGCGGTAAGCCGCACCATCCCATATGCGCGAAGAATCTGGGGTGCCTACTTCATCAATATAAATAAGCTGTTGGTTTCCGTCTAAATCCTCTACATAACCAAACTCAAATTTTGTATCTACAAATATTTGATCAAGCTTTGCCAGCTCTTCACTAATTAGCTTAAAGCCCTCAACCAATAGCTTTTCGTATTTAGTCACATCCTCTGCCGATTTAAAATTAAATACGTCTAAATTATCAGTGATATTAGCGCGCGTAATATTCACATCATCAACAGGTGGAATATCAACCACGCCTTCGATAATACCTTTTGTAGAAGGGGTTATTAGTACGTTTTCAAGCTTTTGGTTTGCTCTTAAGCCCTCAGGTAAGTCTATGCCACAAAAGTTGCGAACCCCCTTACTGTAATCACGCCACATGCTGCCGGTTATATATTGGCGCGCAATCGCTTCTACTTTTACGGTACTTGCTTTGCGTACAATCCATACATAAGGGTGTGGAATATCAACAATGTGGTTACCCGCAAGGCCAGCTTTATCAAATAACTTAAACCAATGAGATGCAACAGAGTTAAGCGCAATACCTTTACCCGGCACGCCGTTTAAGCCATTTTCGCCTTGCCAAATACAATCAAAAGCAGAAATACGGTCTGAAATAACCATAATTGCCAGCTCAGTTCCTTGCGGAACTTTATAGTTTTTTTCTTTAATGAGGCGTGCGCTGTCTTCATCTGTTAGCCAATAAACCGAACGAACTTTACCGCTGTGTACAGCACCTTTAGTGCGAATGGGTAAGTCATCGTTTACGTCTAAAACTTTATAGCTAGTCATGCTATCTCCGGGGTTAGGGATGCTCATAGAGCAAAGTATGGTATGGGGTTATAAGCGCTATATAATAAATCAGCCTGCCCTAAAGCTCAATCAGCACTGAAAACTAAATAACCTGAACTCTGGTTAAGAGACTGACTAGGGCGTGTTGTATTATGGTGATATTTAAATTTATTTTCTCTAGCCAGAGATTTTCAATGAAAACAAGGCGAATTTACTTACAATAGCTGGCCTATTGTAAGTAAACTCAACGCAGTTAGCGTTGAAAATAGCTGCTAGAGATAGGTTTATTACCCAGAGCTCAGGTTAAATAGCCACGCAATATTTATATGGCTGTAATAATGCGGTAAACTTAGCTTGCTAACTAGAGGAGTAACGCTTGGACTACCTAACTGCGACCGCAAATAAAAAATACCTAATGTATATTTCGCAAAATTATTCATACGCTATTTTAAGGCCGCTTCAGGCGCAAATTTTAGCCCATGGTGGAGAAGTTCGGTGGTTTTTAGCGGGTAATGAAGTAAACCCCGACTTTTTAGATGATGATGAAAAGCGTTTAAACTCGATTCCCGCTACCCAGAAATGGAATCCAGATTTAGTTTTTATTCCTGGTAATATTGTTCCAAGTTTTATTCCTGGTAAAAAAGTAGCTGTTTTTCATGGTTTTAATTCAGGAAAACTAAATAGAAGAGGGAAAGAAGATCACTTTAATATTCGTGGGTGTTTCGACTTATACTGTACGCAGGGTCCCAATACCACCACCAAGTTTAAAGAGTTGGCGCGACAATATGGTTTTTTTAAAGTAGTAGAAACAGGCTGGCCAACATTAGACCCTCTTTTTAGTAATACGCTAAACAACCCTTATGTAAATAATGATCCACGTCCTACACTACTAATTTGCTCTACTTTTTCACGAAACCTGTCACTAGCTCCCAAACTATATGAACAAATAAAGCAATTTAGCCTGCAAGGGAAGTGGCGTATTTTAATGCAATTTCATCCTAAAATGCCCCAAGAATGGGTAGATAAATATAAAGCATTAAATAATAAAAACTTAACCTTTATAGAAACCGATAATGTGATCCCTCTTCTCAAAGCGGCTGATATAATGCTGTGTGATACATCATCGGTGCTATTAATGTTTTTATTACTAAGAAAGCCCGTTGTTACATTTCGAAATCAAAAGCCTCAGCCTCATTTAATCAATGTGACAGAGGCTGATAAAATAGAAGCAGCAATAGAGCACGCATTAACGAGACCTAAAAATTTAATGCAGCATATTGAAAATTATTGTCTAGATATTCACCCTTATAGCGACGGTAAATCTAGTTTACGCGTGCTTAACGAAGCTAATGAGTTTTTACACAAAAGCGACAAACTTAAACCAAAGCCAATAAATATAATTAGAAGCTTTAAAATGCGTAAAGACCTCAAGTATTGGGGTTGGTAACACCACACTGTATGATTGAGCTTGATAATGTAACCTTTAAATGGCATAAAAATGATGCCAAGCCTACGCTAAATATCCCAACCCTTAGAATTGATAAAGGCGAGCATATTTTTTTACATGGTCCCAGCGGCGTCGGTAAATCAACCCTGCTTGCGCTATTGGCAGGTATAAACACACCAAGTAGTGGCAACATACGTATTTTAAATCGCGATTTAAATACACTTAGCAATACGCAAAGAGATGTATTTAGAGCGGAGAATATTGGCTATATTTTTCAAAACTTTAATTTATTACCGTATTTAACACCCATTGAGAATGTCACGCTTGGCTGTGAATTTTCAAAAAGCAGAAAACAAAAAGTCTTACAGCAAACAACAGCGCCCAAGCCAAGCTTACAAAAAGAAGCGATACGCTTATTAACAGCATTAGGCTTAAGTGAGTCTTATCATAGTAAAGATGTTGCCTCGCTCAGCATTGGTCAGCAACAGCGGGTTGCCGCCGCTCGCGCATTTATTGGCAGCCCAGAGCTTATAATTGCTGATGAGCCCACCTCGGCACTCGATACCGCAAATAGAGAAAGCTTTATAAAGCTGTTATTCGAACAGGCTAAGCGCGCCAACAGTACGTTAGTTTTTGTAAGCCATGACGAAACATTAAAACCGCTATTTAATCGTGCTATTAGCCTAGTTAGCTTACAGGAGCAGTTATGATCCTGACTAAGTTAGCTTATAAAAGTTTGCTAAATCGCCGAGCAAGTGTACTGCTCACATTGTTTACCATTGCCATTAGCGTGATGCTTTTACTAAGTATTGAGCGAATTCGCGTGGATGCAAAAACCAGCTTTAGTAATACCATCTCTGGGACAGACCTAATTGTAGGCGCCCGCACCGGCGATATTCAATTACTGCTTTCCTCTGTATTTAGAATAGGTTACGCAAATAATGGGGTGAGCTGGCAAAGTTATCAGTACATCGCAGCTCAGCGTGGTGTTAAATGGAGCATTCCTATTAGTTTAGGCGACAGCCACAAAGGCCAAGCTGTACTAGGTACAAGCCGCGATTACTTTACCCACTATCGCTTTGGTAAAAAGCAAACGTTAAGTTTTCAACAAGGCCACGCGTTTGAGCATTTAAACCAGGTGGTACTTGGCAGCGATGTAGCGAGCCGTTTAGGGTATACACTAGGTGATAACGTAGTAATCTCACACGGCATGGGTAATACGAGCTTTCATCATCATAAAGACAACCCGTTTACTGTTATCGGTATTTTAAACGCCACTGGCACGCCAGTAGATAAAACCTTACACATACCTCTAGCAGCTATTGATTTAATACATGGTGGTTCACATTCTGCGAATAATGAGCACGATGAGCACGATGAGCACGATGAGCACGATGAGCACGATGAGCATAACAACCTAATCGGTGAGCCAAGCCAAATTACTGCGTTTTTAATGGGATTCGACTCGCCTTTATACACATTGCAAATTAGGCGTAATATCAACCAATACAAAAAAGAGCCACTTCTGGCCATTATGCCCACAGTGACCTTAAAAGAGCTGTGGCAAATGCTCGCCATTGTCGAAAAAGTACTCTTACTGTTTTCAGGCGTTGTTATATTAGTCAGTTTATTGGGCATGTTGACCACACTACTGGCCAATTTAAATCAACGCCGAAGAGAACTTGCTATATTGCGCTCAGTCGGCGCACGGCCATGGCAGCTATTTACACTAATAAGCATGGAGTCGTTATTTACAACGTTATTAGGCTGCCTAGTTGGCTGTGGTTTGTATTATGGCGTTATGCTTATCAGTAGCAGCTATTTGCAAAGCCATGCAGGCATAAGCGTTAATATTGCCATGCTCTCTTACTATGAACTCACTTTAATAGGCGTTATTATGGCCGCTGGGTTTATAATTGGCTTAATACCAGCCACCCGCGCTTACTTTTATTCGCTTAGCGATGGTATGAGTATAAAAACTTAACTTTAGGAATTTCATGATACTTTTTAAATCCGCGCTTTATTACTGCACGCTAGTAAGCTGCCTACTTATTAGCTTTGTCAGTAGTGCAAACCCGCCGAAAGAAATTTTTTGGGAAGACTTAATCCCACAAGGGCATGTACAAATAGATACCCAAGCACAGGCTAACCACGAAGGCAGTGAACAAAACTGGGTGCAACCAGAGCTAGATGCTCCTGTGGTTGAAGCATTAAATGGCCAATCAGTGAGCTTACCGGGGTTTGTTGTCCCACTTGAGGGCGACAGTGAAGTTATTACTGAGTTTTTGCTTGTGCCATACTTTGGCGCGTGTATTCACGTACCGCCCCCGCCGCCAAATCAAATCGTTCATGTAACAGTAAAAGGCGGCGTACCCATAGAGAGCCTGTATGATGCGATTGTTGTTACCGGCGTTATCAGTACCGAAACCTGGTCTGGTGAAATAGCCCAAGTGGGCTATAAAATGAAAGCCGTCGGCGTGGCGCCATTTGAGCTATAACACGGCTATTTTTGGCAGTGCTTACAAAACACCGTACTGCGCTGCCCTAGCCTAATTTCTTCAAGTGGCGTTTTACACGTTACGCACGCCTCTCCTTTTCGCCCGTACACTAACAACTGCTGTGCAAAATAACCTGGTTTGCCATCACTTTGGGCAAAGTCTTTAAGGGTTGTACCGCCTTGTGTTATTGCCGCTGCTAGAGTGTCTTTAATAATAGGGATCAGGTTTTGATATCGCTTTAGCGATACTTTTCCTGCTTCGCGTTTTGGGTGTATTCCCGCCTTAAATAACGACTCATTGGCATAAATATTACCTACGCCCACCACCACCGCGTTATCCATAATAAATTGCTTCACGGGGACTTTTTTATTTCGCGATTGCTCGTATACACGCTTTGCAAAAAAATCATCCGTTAGCGGCTCAGGGCCAAGTTTTGAGAGTAACTTATGAACATCCCCCGGTGCTTGCCATAAACAGCAACCAAACCGGCGAGGGTCGTTTAATCGCAGCGCCTTGTCATTACTAAGAACAAACTCAACATGATCATGCTTTTTAAGCGGCTCGCGTTTATCCACAACGCGCAAATTACCCGACATTCCCAAATGTAAAATAGCACTCCCTAATTCGCAGTGCAGCAATAAATACTTTGCACGGCGCTCAATTCGCTCTACCCTCAACCCTTCTAACTGATAAACATCATCGGGCACAGGCCATCGCATGCTGGCATTATAAATATTTACCTTCGTCACTACCTGGTTTTCTACATGCGGGGTGATCCCCAGTCTACTTACTTCTACCTCTGGTAATTCAGGCATTAATGCAACTCACTTTTTGAAAAATCAACACTTGGAAATAACTGCTTTGCAGTCGCTAAATCAAGCCCCATCACGCGCTGGCTATTTTTTTCCAACAAATAATACTTACCGTTACCTTTATACAGTAAATAAACCCAAGGTAAGCGCTCGCCAGCCAACTCAAAGGTGGCCACGTACAATGGTGAGTTTGGATTAAATACAACAGACTCATTTACCTGCATCAATGCAGCCGTTTGCCAATGGTTAATTAGCTCAGCTAATTGCTGCTGTGATGCATCCCACCTCACGGGCGTATTTTCTTTTAATGCGGTTGTACGCCAACTTGTACCAATACGTTCAATTTTCTGATCAACAAAGCTCAGTGTTAACACAAAACTTTGTAATGGCAGTACCGGTTGTAATGTAGGCTCGTCTTCGCCCCCTAAAAACTGTTTATGCCAGCCATTTAAAAAGAAGATCATAATCAACATCGAAAAAATAATAACGTTGTTCCAACCTTTGCGGCCCAGTCGCATATTTATACACCCAGTAAATTCAAGATTTTAAAGTGTAACTAAAACTTAATTGCACTGTCTATATGTTAAAGGCCACAGACTTTGGTAGAATATCGGCAAATTTAAAGGAGTTCCGTCAATGTCTATGTATGTAGTGGGCCATAAAATCCCAGATTCAGATTCTATTTGTGGTGCAATTGCACTTGCTTATTTAAAAAACCAAATCGATGAGCCAGCAATTCCAACACGCCTTGGTGAAGTGTCACCAGAAACTCAATTTATCCTAGATAAATTTGGCTTCGAAGCACCTGAGCTTAAATTAAGCTACGCTGGCGAAGATGTATATATTGTTGACCACACAGAAAAAACACAAGCACCAGATGATATAGACCAAGCACGTGTTGTTGGCGTAGTCGATCACCATAAACTAGGCGATTTAACGTCATCTACACCGCTTGAGTGCTGGATCCGTCCGGTAGGCTGTTCAAACACCATTATTAAAATGATGTATGACTTCTACAACGTAGAAATCCCTAAAGATATTGCTGGCATCATGCTATGTGCAATTTTAAGCGATACCGTTATTTTTAAATCGCCGACCTGTACAACGGCTGATATTAAATGTGTAGAAGCCCTAGCAGAAATTGCCGGCATTGAAGACTTTAAAGAACTAGGCATGGACATGTTCCGTGTTAAGTCAGCTGTTGAAGACACCCCTGTGCGTGACTTAGTAATGCGTGACTTCAAAGACTTCAACATGAACGGTCACCTAGTGGGTATTGGCCAGCTAGAGGTTATTGACCTTGCAGTGTTTGACGAAATTAAAGCAGACTTAGAAGCCGATATTGCTAAGCTAAAAATTGAAGGCAACCGCCACTCAGTATTTTTACTGCTTACCGACATCATGAAAGAAGGCTCACAAATGCTGATCGCTTCAGATGATGCAAACCTTGTAGAGCAAGCTTACGGTGAAAAGCCGAGCGAAGATAAAGTATGGCTANGATGGCGTATTAAGCCGTAAAAAGCAAGTAGTGCCACCACTACAAGACGTGTTTGCCAAGCTGTAAGCTGTATACTCAGTAATCAAACATACATTATTAAGCACCGCATTTGTGACAATTGCGGTGCTTTTTTATTGGTAGGCGTGAAGCTTGCTCACGCCAAAAATAAAAAGCGCAAATAGATTTTATATCAAGGCGCCAGCAGCAAGGCGCCTACAGGCCTAGTATCACGCCCTATCTACATCAAACGCGATGACTTCTTTTATTGTATCTCTAGCGGTGGCTAGCATAACTAACCTGTCTATACCCATAGCAACGCCTGCACATTGAGGTAAGCCGTGCTCAAGAGCGGCGATTAACCGGGTATCCATAGGCACGTGGTTTAACCCATTAGCAGCGCGATAGGCGTTATCTTCATCAAAGCGCTTTGCCTGCTCTTTAGCATTAGTTAGCTCATTAAAGCCGTTCGCTAATTCCATATTTTTATAATAAAGCTCAAAGCGCCCTGCTACGCGGTTATCATGCTCACAAATTTGTGCCAGTGCCGCTTGCGATGCCGGAAAGTGATACACAAAACACGGCTTAGTTTGCCCTATAGTTGGCTCTACTTTCATACAAAATAACAGCTGCAGCAAGGTATCTTTATTGGTTTCGTTTTCGGCTATATCGGCAAAACCGTGATCGCAGGCAAGTGTTTGCAATTGTCTAAGCGTAGCTGTTAATGGGTCAAGCGCTAACACTTGCTCAAATGCTTGCTGGTAAGTCAGTCGCTCTGCAGGTTCTACATTTAAAGTGAGCTGCATTAGCTCATCCATTTCATCCATTAATGCAAACTCATCAAACCCAGGGCGATACCACTCAAGCATGGTAAATTCGGGGTTATGATGGCGCCCCGCTTCTTCGTTTCTAAATGCCTTACAAAGCTGAAATATGGGCCCTGAGCCTGCTGCTAGCAAACGCTTCATTGCAAATTCAGGCGATGTTTGTAAATAAAGAGGCAAGCCACCAGCGTGGCCTGGGCCTACAAACTGTGTATTAAAACTTGCTAAATGCACATCGGTTACACTGGCACTGCTTAAGCTCGGTGTTTCTACTTCCATTACATTACGCGTATAAAAAAACTCACGAATGGTTCGCAGTATGGCTGCACGTTGCTTAAGGGTGTTTATGCTTGCACTAGGTGCCCAAGGTGTTGCTGACATATTTTCTCCAAAAAAAATCCCAGCTTAAGCCGGGATTTTATAAACCGTACTCAAGCTTACTTAACACGGCCTACGTATTCACCGCTACGGGTGTCTACTTTAATTACTTCACCAATTTGTACGAATAATGGAACACGTACTACTGCACCAGTGCTAAGCGTTGCAGGTTTACCGCCTGTGCCCGCTGTATCGCCTTTAAGACCAGGATCAGTTTCAGTGATCTCAAGCTCAACAAAGTTAGGTGGAGTAACCGCGATTGGGCTACCGTTCCATAATGTAATAGTACATACATCGTTTTCAACTAACCATTTAACGGCATCGCCAAGTGCTTTTTCGTCAGCGGCAATTTGTTCGAATGTTTCGTTGTTCATGAAATGCCAAAACTCACCGTCTGTGTATAGGTACGCTAAGTCGGTATCCATTACATCGGCGCCTTCAACTGATTCACCCGATTTAAAGGTTTTTTCAAGCACCTTACCAGAGATAAGTTTGCGGATACGAACACGGTTAAACGCTTGGCCTTTACCAGGTTTTACCATTTCATTTTCTAAAATACTGCAAGGTTCGCCGTCCATCATAATTTTTAGGCCGCCCTTGAACTCGTTGGTGCTATAATTCGCCATCGTTTCCTCTATTTAATTTTTTTCGAGTAATCTACGTGCCAATGATACAAAGAAATGAAGCAAATTTGCATAAAAACTGGCAAAAAGAATTAGCAAATGTAGTTACCTGCCCAAAAACCTTGCTTGAAATGGTCGGTTTATCGAGCCAAGCCCATGAAAACGACCTAAAAGCCCGCAGTTTATTTCCGGTACGCGTGCCAGTCCCTTTTATAAAAAAAATACGCAAGGGCGATGCAAACGACCCCTTATTGCTACAAGTTATGCCACGCCATCAAGAGTTTTTAACCAAAACAGGTTTTAATAAAGACCCTTTACTAGAGCAAGACAACGAGCAGCCAGGGCTTTTACATAAATATAAATCCCGTGTTTTAATTATGTTTAAAACTGGCTGTGCAGTAAATTGCCGTTACTGCTTTAGACGCCACTTCCCGTATCAAGAAAACCAGCTTAATAAAAAAAGCCTGCTTGATGCGCTGAGCTATATAAAATCAGATGCCAACATAAACGAAGTGATTTTAAGTGGTGGCGACCCACTTATGGCCAAAGACGATGCCATTAGCTGGTTTTTAGATGAGCTTGAACAATTACCTCAAATTAAACGCATGCGAATACACAGCCGTTTGCCTGTTGTTATACCTGCGCGAATTACCGATGAGCTGTGCGCGAGGCTAAAGCAATCACCGCTAAAAATTATATTTATTAACCATATAAATCACGCCAACGAAATAGATGACGAGTTTAAAGCCGCCATGCAAAAGCTAAAGCAAGCAGGCGTGACGTTATTAAACCAGGCAGTTATTTTAAAAGAGGTGAACGACACCGTTGAGGCACAAATAAATTTAAGCGAGGCGTTATTTGATGCAGACGTACTGCCTTACTATTTATATTTGCTAGATAAGGTTGAAGGCGCAAGCCACTTTGATATAGAAGAGCCACAGGCAATAAAAATAATGGCAGAACTATTAAAAGCCCTGCCTGGATTTTTAGTGCCTAAATTAGTAAGAGAAATAGGCGGTCAAAAAAGCAAAACACCTATCGACCTTAAGTTAGTTTAAACGTATATATTCACATTGTTACCCAGTGTTGCAGTGACCGACTGAGCCGGTGATTGCGCACTTGTTGGCTGGGCAGCACCTTCAATTAGTGCAAGTGCTGCTGCGCCATCTGCTAATTGCTGCTTTTTAGACAAAGCAGCGGTATATACTTCACCACCTTGGCCAGAGCTAGACATAGCGGGTAGATTTCCACCTGATATATTCATCGTTATAAGCCTTAATCAACCTGACATTTAAATGTAATCCAAGTACTATATCGGCAATGCAGTACAAAGCTTTAGGAAAACCATGGATTCTATAATTGAACAACTCAACGCTAACTTAAAAATTGTTTATCGCCAAGCACTTGATGCCGACAAAAAACTAGATGAGCTACAGCAACAAGGCCACGGTAAATTTAAAGCCTTGTTCCCAGCTGATGCCGGATTTAGTTTTGAAGCTAAACGCTTTAAGCCATACGTACTTGATGTAGCAGCCGATGTAGAAAGCTTAAGCACAGATGGTTTTGATGAAGAAAAGCTTAAAACAACGGTTATTAAGCTACAACAGTTACTTACCCTGCTCGCTACGTTTAAGTAGCTAAAAATTAAAGTTTAATTTAGTAAACATCAAATACAAAAAATGCCGATAATGTTTATCGGCATTTTTATTTATTCTGTAACTGTATTTAACTTATATTAGATAAAACTTTTGAATGAAACCAGTTAGTTACTAAGCGTTTTTCATAATAAAATGATCTAGAGGTTGAGCGCTTAATTTTATCTAAATAGCCTCTATCTTTTAATAACACTTCTGTGGCGTGGTTCACAACTTCACCCTGCGGATTAGTTACCGTGTAAGACAGCTTAATTTGTGGGTAATGAAATGGTTGAATTACTCTTATTTTTTTAGCGCCAGAAAACTCAATAGCACCTGCTAAATCAAGATCTGCAACCTCTACATTTAATTTATATCCACTTGGTAATTTTTCAGCTAACTTCGCAAAATGCTTTTCAAAGTTAATAGTAATTTGCTTTTCAAAAGAAGTTGGTGATTGATTTGCTGCACGCACATCGCGGTAATTGTCAAAATCTTGCCATTTAACTGCAGACTCACCAGCTTGTGCAATACCAATAGAACTTAAACCCATTACTAACGTTAGTAATTTTAAACTTTTCATAATCTTCTCCATGTGAACTATCAAAAGTCAACGCAAGTACAACACATTCAATTTAAAACAATAAACCAGAACACTTACACTGATGACATTAGTTTAAATTAGCAGCAAAAATTTTTAATGTAAAGTTGGGTACATCCCTATATTGATAAAAACACAATCAAAAAGTAATTTAATCACTTAATTGCCAGCTTGAAATGCAAAAGCTAATAACTCTCTTTGTACGCATAATCAAAATGATAAAAAAGCCTACTTATATTTAAGCTCCGCTTGATAAAACTAATTTTAATAAGGAAAACTATAAATCGCTTTTTTAGTCTGCAATAGTTGCTTACTTTAAGTCATTTTGATTTTGTAACTTGCCATTGTTGGTGGCAAGTTTAATTTAATCAATGCTTGCTAAAATTTGCTCGCCAAACCATTCGGTTATTAAGCGTTTTTCATAAAAAAACGGCTCGTCGCGACCCATTTTAATTTTATCCATAAAGCCCATGTCTTTAAGCTCTACATCGTCCTCTTCACTCACTACACTCCCTTTATTATCGCTTAGCGAGTAATTGAGCTTAATGCGCGGAAAATAAATAGGTTTTACTACGCGTATTTCATCCATACCGCCATAGCGTACGTCCCCTGCTAAATCGATATCGGTTATTTCTAAATTTAGCTTGTAGCCTTTTGGCAATTGCTCGGCCAGTTTAGAAAAATGTTTTTCGAACTGAGTAGCAATTTGTTTATGGTACGACGCTTTACCCTGACTAGAAGCGCGCACATCGCGGTAGTCTTTAAAATCTTGCCACTTAACTACAGATTCTCCAGCGTGTGCAAATGCAGGTAATGTAATACACATTGCCATAGCGATTGTTTTAACTGAATTCATAGCATTCTCCAAAGGGGCAGTACTAATTATTTAGACTTAGCCCAGTAATAGACCATACAAGTTTAACACTAGTTTATTAACCATTACTTAATTAACCTATTTTAATACGCTTTTAAAATAAAGCATGTAAATAGTAAGAATATATGATGAAATTAAGATAATTGAAAAAGGTATCCACGGAGCATTCATGGCAATTTTAGTAACAGGCGGCGCAGGCTACATAGGCTCACACACCGTTTTAGAACTTTTACAGCAAGGCAGCGAAGTTGTTGTTGTTGATAATTTAAGTAACGCATCAAAAGAGTCGCTTGCACGCGTAAAGCAAATCACAGGCAAAGAAGCCACGTTTTACCAAGGCGACATTCTTGATAAAGTTTTTTTAGATGCCATTTTTACAAGGCATACCATAGAGAGCGTTATTCATTTTGCAGGCTTAAAGTCAGTGGGTGAGTCGGTAGCTAAACCTGTTGAGTACTATCAAACAAACGTACAAGGTACGCTTACACTTGTAGATGCCATGCGTGATGCAGGCGTATTTAAATTAGTATTTAGCTCATCAGCCACAGTTTACGGCGACCCTGCAAGCTTACCGATTAAAGAAGACTTCCCGGTAGGTGGCACAACTAATCCGTACGGCACATCAAAACTGATGGTTGAGATGATGCTGCAAGATATTGCTAAATCAGATGAGCGTTTTGCATTTGCTATTTTACGCTACTTTAACCCAGTGGGCGCACATGAGTCAGGCTTAATTGGCGAAGATCCAAATGGTATTCCTAATAACTTATTACCATTTATTGCCCAAGTTGCAGTAGGTAAATTAAAGCAGCTTGCTGTATTTGGTGATGACTACGACACCGTTGATGGCACTGGTGTGCGCGACTATATTCACGTTGTAGATTTAGCGATGGGGCACTTAAAAGCGCTTGATAAAATTGCCGACAATACCGGCGCACTTGTATATAATCTTGGCACAGGCAATGGTTACTCTGTACTGCAAATGGTTAACGCCTTTATAAAAGCCAGCGGCCAAGACGTTCCTTATCAAGTATCGCCTCGTCGCCCTGGCGATATTGCTGCATGTTACGCCGCGCCAGAAAAAGCACTTAATGAGCTAGGCTGGAAAGCGGTGCGTGGAATAGATGCCATGATGGAAGACACATGGCGTTGGCAATCAAATAACCCTAATGGTTATAAAAGCTAATTAAAAAATACTTTATAAATTTTGCCTGTTTCACAAGCAGGCAAATCACCTATAAACAATTTTGCTACCGCGCTAATTTTTTAATGGAGACGTAGAGCTTGCTCACGTAGAAGCGAAGCTTCTCATAGCTTTATCAAAGGGGTTTAACACAACGTAAAAGCGCTGCTTTTAAACGCCAGCAAGATGCGCGTCTACAACTAATTATTACTTCTTCACTGCTGCATGTTTTCTGTGGTGATAAAACCACTTTAGGTGTTTGTTAAAAAACTTACCACCGAGGGCACTGAGGCGCTGCGCGCTGCACTGAGAAAAAGTTCTTCTCCTTTACTTCTCTGGGCTCTCAGTGGTGACATAATCACTTTTAAAACGCCGGCAAGTCGCGCGCTAACAATGTAATATTAAAAAGGTGTTATCAATTTTGCATTTCGATATTGCTCATTAAACCCTAGAGTCTACTTTATCGGGGTCAGATAACGGACCAAATAGCTAACAGCTAATAACTTCCTACTTTCCTTTACGATTTTATCTGCACTAAATCAAAATCAGCCATGCCTGGGACAATCGCTTGCAGGCGCGATTCGGTCACATCGAGTGCGTTTAAACATTCGCAATATTCAGAGGCTTTAAGCTCGAGTTGCTGGGCTTTTTTTTGTAGTGATTTATCGATTTCTTTAGAGATAATATCCATACGTTGCCCCATATCGTTAATGCGGTCTTCAATATTACCTTCGCGTGATTTAAACGCATCACCAAGCGACATTAAAATAGCTCCTAACGAGCCATGTACGGCAGAGTGTATTTGCTGGCTAATTTCTTTAGTGAAAAAATCATCTATTTGCGAGAGCGACTGTGGCGCGATAAAAAAGAAATCATCACCGCGCTTAAACTTGTCCATCAGCGCGCGCTCTACGTACTGGAGCTGGGTTTTTAATACCTCAGGCTCTTTGTCAGACATTCCCTCAACCACATGTTCAATCGCGCTTAAACCTAAATTAACGCCATCGGTCGCCAAATTTACAAGCTCTGGCACCGTATGGCGAATACCATTGCTAAATTGCTCAAGCACTTTACTTTCTTCAGTACTTAAATCGACCCAATAGCCCCGTATAAAAAGCTGGTTATTATTATTAATTTGTACACGGGTTTGGCCTTTATCTAGAATACGAATAACATCGTCGGTAATGATTAAACCATGGCTCAACTCGACATCACATTGAGTTTGAGCGAGTACACTCGAACTTGAAAAAGCAAAACACAACGCCAATATCGCACGAGATAACAACGCCATATACACCTCTACAAGCAAAAGAAGGAAGGCCAGTAGGTTAACAAAAAACAACATTTATGCAAGAAAAATAGCCATAGGCTTCATGAAGCTGCCTTCATATTTTGCCATTACGGGTGGGCTTCCCACTGAAATTATCTTGCTGGGCATGCGTGCTTTTCGCTTTATTACTTATGCGATTATTGCTAACCTCGCATTAACGTTTTTTACTTAAACAATTTTTTGCTAACGGAATAATTATGCTAAAAAAAATATCACTGCTTGTCGGGATGGCAATGAGTACAAGTGCAGTGGCTAAAGGCGGTGTTTCTCCTTACTTACCATTAAACCAAGCGCCTGTGCTTGAACATCAAATACAACGTCTTTTAGCTGTAAGTAAAAATACACATATAATAAGCAAACCCTATAAAGCGCATGATATTTACAATGTATTACAAACCATCAGACATACATACCCTGCACTATATCAAACCCTGTCGTATCAGCTAAGTCCGTATGTACAAAGCGACGCGGGCGCCTTTGCCAAAATAACCCTTGCAGCAGGCACGAAAGATAAAACGCTGCCAAACCAGCGCGGGCAAACCACAAAAACCAACTTAATTGTTGAAGGTGAAGCATACGCTAACTNGGTGTAAGTGTGGCTGGCATAGCCAATGAAGACGAAATACTGCCAACACAAAGCTTTGTTTACCTAGGTTATAAATACGCCCAACTAGATATTGGCTACCGTGAACATTGGTACTCTCCCTTTGAAGACAGCGCCATGCTATTAAGCACACAAGCTAAAACAACGCCCTCTATAACAATAAGTAACGTAGAGCCTATCACTAGCTTTAACATTAGATATGATATGTTTATCAGCCAAATGACAGAGCAACGTGGGATTTTAAAAGAAGGTCAGCAGACAGGCGTAGAAAGAGTTTATGAGCCGGGTAAACCCTACTTATTTGGTCTTCATACAAGCTTTGCTGCTACCGATAATTTAACTATTGGTTTAAGCCGCTTAATGCAATTTGGAGGGGGGCCACGTACTGTCACCCTTAAAGATTTTGCAGAAGGCTTTTTTACCCCTGGTAGTAAAGACAACATAACAACTGCAGATGCAGATGAGCTAGGAGATGAATACGAGCTGGGCGATCAGCTTGGGGCAATTAGCTTTGAATACAATAATAGCCTCTACTCACTGCCATTTGAATTATATGGTGAAATTGCCCTAGAAGACACACTAGGCGGAACCCGAAATAACGCGTACAGTTTTGGGCTCTACCTACCGTTTATTAGTAATGACCACAGCTTACGATTTGAGCACAGCAATTGGCAGCCGAGTTGGTATGGTAACCACTTGTACCTTGATGGAAACCGAAACTCGGGGAATGTCATTGGGCATTGGGCAGGTGATGAGCACGAATATACTGATTACACAGCAGCTAAATCAATGAGCGTCAACTGGCATTGGCAGTTAAGCCCAATAGAAACACTCAATACGACTATTCGTTCGCTTGAAAACAAAAACGATGGTTATAAAACTGGCTACGAACTACAAACAGCCTATACTCGTAAACTGGCAAAACCAATCATGGGCGCACAAAGTTTGGGAGCAGAGCTTTACCAAGGTAAAGATGTTTATGGCGAAACATTTGCCCGCTTAAGTGTATTTGCTAACTTTTAAAGCTATTGATTCACTCCACCTAAAGAGCAGTTTAACTGCTCTTTAGGTGCGCTTCGTACTGAGGGAGTCTTTCATCTAAATAGAATAATTTAAAACCCTGATAGTGCTATTTTTTAATCACTACCAAATAAATCGCGCGTATACACTTTATCTGCTATATCACTCAACTCTTCCACCATACGGTTTGATACAACCACATCAGCGAGTTGCTTAAACTCGTTTAAGTCTTTAATTACCCGTGAGTGATAAAATTCCTCTTCTTCAAGCACCGGCTCATACACAACCACTTCAATGCCTTTGGCTTTTATACGCTTCATTATCCCCTGAATAGACGAAGCCCTGAAGTTATCTGAGCCCGATTTCATAACTAAGCGGTAAATACCCACAACACGCGGATTGCGCTTTAATATTGACCCTGCAATAAAATCCTTACGGGTGGTGTTTGCATCTACAATCGCACCTATAATATTATTTGGCACATCTTGATAATTCGCGCGTAATTGCTTGGTGTCTTTTGGTAAACAGTAACCACCGTAACCAAACGACGGGTTGTTATAATGATTGCCTATACGTGGGTCTAAACCTACACCTTGGATAATTTGCTTTGAGTTCAAGCCGTGTGCTTCTGCGTAGCTATCAAGTTCATTAAAGTAAGCAACTCGCATAGCAAGGTAGGTGTTAGAAAATAACTTAATCGCTTCCGCTTCCGTTGAGTCAGTGAATAGCACTTCAACGTCTTGTTTAATTGCACCTTGCTTCAGTAAATTAGCAAAAATAGTGGCGCGCTCACTTTGCTCACCCACAACAATGCGTGACGGATGCAAATTGTCGTACAGCGCTTTACCTTCACGTAAAAACTCAGGTGAGAATAGTAAATTATCAGCCTTAAGCTGCTTTTTAATATCAGCCGTAAAGCCAACCGGAATAGTCGACTTAATCACCATAACCGCATTAGGATTATGTGCCACAGCATCTTTAATAACCGCTTCAACCGAGCGCGTATTAAAGTAGTTTGTTTCTACATCATAATCCGTTGGAGTGGCGATGATAACAAAATCTGCGTTTTCATAGGCCACTTTTTTATCGGTGGTTGCTGTGAAGTTTAAATCATCACGCAGTAAAAATTCACTAATTTCAGTATCAACAATTGGTGATGTCTTATCGTTTAAAAGCGCAATTTTGTGTTCATCAATGTCTAATGCCACCACTTCATTGTGTTGTGCTAAAAGCATTGCATTTGAAAGGCCTACATAGCCCGTCCCTACCACAGCAATTTTCATGGTATTCCTTTATGTTTAAAAATATTTTTACTATTTTATCAGAGCGAGGAGGGAAAACGAACAACCAAAACCGTAATTAAAAAATATCCCTTTTATAACACACCCGAGCGGTACCTGGGGTGTGTTATCGCAAAAAGCGTGAATGTGTATTTAGCGCTTATTTATCGTGTTTTGTGAGTTGCTTGATATAATCAGAAAAATTTCTCCCTAACTTTTCATCACGCATACCGTATTCAACAATCGCTTTTAAATAACCCAGCTTATCACCACAGTCGTGCGAGCGACCACTCATATGAAAGGCTTCCACCGTTTCTTGTTTCATTAGCTCATCAATTGAATCAGTTAACTGTATTTCGCCACCTGCGCCAACCGGTGTTTTAGCAAGTAGTGGCCAAATAGTTTTACTCAGTACGTAGCGCCCTACCACCGCTAGGTTAGAGGGGGCTTTGTCTGCATCCGGTTTTTCAACCATGGTTTTAATAGCTGCACTATTGCCAGGAGTGAGCTGCACACCATCGATATCAGCAATACCATATTTACTTACATCTTCTTGCGCTACAGGCTCCAACATAATTTGGCTTGCGCGTGTCTCGCTAAAGCGCTTTAACATCGCTGCAAGATTCTCTGTCTTTTGGTCTGCCGTATATGCATCTAGTATTACATCAGGCAATAAAACAATAAAATCATCATCACCCACAATAGGCTTTGCACATAAAATTGCATGCCCTAAGCCTTTTGCTTCACCTTGGCGCACACTCATAATGGTTACATCAGCAGGGCAAATAGAGCGCACTTCTTCAAGCAAGGCACGTTTAACACGCTTTTCAAGGGTGGCTTCAAGCTCATAACTTGTGTCAAAGTGATTTTCAATTGCATTTTTAGAGCTATGTGTGACCAGTACAATCTCTTTAATACCCGCGGCAATACATTCAGCAACAATGTATTGAATAAGCGGTTTATCTACAATGGGGAGCATCTCTTTTGGAATTGCTTTGGTCATAGGCAGCATACGCGTGCCAAGCCCAGCAACAGGAATTACAGCTTTCATAGGTAGTCCTTTATAAGTGATTAAGTGTCTATAAACTAGCAGCTAATAGGTAAATAGTGGCTGAATGGAGTTTGACAACTCCTGTGCAGAAAACTGTGTGGCTTTTCGCAGACTCTGATAAGCATGGAGGTAATTTCAGACCCTATAAAGCGTTTCATCACTCACTAAAGGGACGTTTATATATTCTGCGATTAACGTTGCAATTTTTTTCATCTGCGTGCGATTCGCTCCTTCGGCAAGTAGATAGCGTGTTCCTTGATTAGTTAAAATTCTTATTTCACCACTTTGAAACGGCTCTTCCTGACGTTTCGCATTTACAATTTTTTTTATTAACTCTACTTCCGCGATTTCTTTAAATGGAATTGTCTTCTCTAATCCTATTAATTTTTTTTCAGATTGTATAAACCTGTATTCTTTACTGCCTTTTTTAACTACCCCCCCTAGCCAAATTAATGTACCCCCTCCTATAAATAAAGCACATGCAGCAAATACATCAACTACGGCAAAAAGCGTATACACGCTAGCAATTAATATACCTGCGCCAAAAAATAAACAGCTGGTATAGGCTAATTTGCTTGAGCGTGACGGTGTGAGTATTAATTGTGCATCAGACTCCTGTGCAGTGTGTGTAACATGAAGTGTTCCACCCATATTAAGGGGCTCTAATGAGCCCCTCTGGGTAGACTTATTGGTATCCAAGTCCACCAATTGTCTCTCCTAGGTTATTATTTTTCATCGAGCGTACCTCTGGTATATTTGCAGGCTCTTGCTCTTTAATTGACATAAAGCGGATCACAGCATCACACCCAGTCACGAGAGTCTGATCCATTGCAACATCACCTGTGTCACCAGAAGATAAGTCGACTATGAACTCATCTTTTCTAAGATTATTGGAATCCTCAAAAGACCAGTTTATTTCGCCATTAAAAGTACCTGATGTATCTGTGTACACACCAAATAAACTATAGTTCATTGGCGAGCCATCGTAATCCTGCGCTTTGCCGAAAACAAAAACCTCTGAGGTTAGGTTCTGGTCTAAATCGAATTGCTCCTCAACAACATAATCTCTACCAGCACACGCAATAAACATGCTCCACTCAGACTCTTCTTTCGTATTTGTTGTTGCACAAGCTGATTGTGATAGCTCAGAGCGATTTCCTCGTGCATCAAAAGCAGCGATAGAGTAACAATATTCAGTATCTGGTGCTAATTGCAAAATAGTCGCCATAGGATCTACAGATACTTCTTTGGCATACGTCGTACCACCGTCGTATGCATAGACTGTATACCCTGTAACACCCGTTTCGTCAGTCGCTCCGCTCCATGTTAATTTAATCGCTGTTGATGAAAGTGGCTCTGCTGATACTTGCGTTGGTGCCGTTGGTTTCGTACTATCTAACGCTGTAACAATCGCACATACTTCATTAGACGCCGGTGACTCATTACCTAAATCATCTTCTGCAATAACAAAATAACAATATTGCTTATTAGCAGCCACATTTGAATCTTCATATTGTGAGCCATAAATACCATTTTCTAAAAATACGCTATCTCTATAAATTTTGTAGCTGATATCAGCATCACTATCAATAAAGTCCCAATCAAGAATAAAGCTCTCATTACCTGTTGTAGTTACCGTTAACTCTGTTGGCGCATTAAGCTCTGTAGTGCCACACGAACGACTAAGGCTGTCTATCTGTTTTTTAAATTTAAATAAGCTAGATGTGTAATCAAACTTTTTTGTGATCAGACTAAAAGAGCCTTTAAAGCTTATATCCAGCTCAAGAAAAGTATTCACATCAAAAACACAGTTATTATTATTTACTAATGGGATCGCTTCGACACCTAGCTTTAATGAGTTTCCAACACCTGGCCCTGCAATACCATATAAGCGACTAAAGTAAGCAACCTCTGGGCCTGCTTTCGCCTCTGCTTTAAACTCAACGGTGGTGAATGGATCATTTGCATCCACATCAAAGTCTAACCCTTCAATCCCCTCAAACCCTTTACTTTCTGTATATTGTGCTCCAGCAACGATGTCTAACTTAGCCACTAAACGTGGTTTCAGTGTCATTCCAACGGATGCATCAGCAACCAAAGATAATTGCACTTCAGGCTGAATGACAATAATACCCAGCGTAATCGGTGAGAACCGAATCGGCAATGTCACATTCTCTTTCAAAGCAGCCACATTTACGGGGCCCCCAATATCTAAACCAAGTTCACTGTCTACATCTATGTGTGCAACGCTTCGAAAGTGACTTATAGTAGATGGAAAATCTACTTTTAAAGAGAAGTCCGGATTTACCGTTAACTTTATCCCACCTGTTGCACTGATCTGATCATCTTTAGTACCTATATCACCGTCAGCATCGTGCAGTATGAGGTTAGTAACCGCAAATTCAATGGGTGTCGCACTCGCTACTTCATTTTGTGGTTCTGCTGTCTGCTGTACTGGTAGTACTTTCATACCTTGCGGCAATGTCGACTGTTGCACACTATCTGCTGTTAATACCTGTTGATAAACAATCGTACCTTCGGTGATTAATTGATCCAAGGTCGCTTCTTCAGTCTTTATGACCCTTAATGAGCCTTGGTTACCCAGTATTTCAACAACTCTTTTTAAGAAGAAGTGCTTTAATCCTTCCCCGTCATTTATTCCGTTTGATACTAGAATACTTCCAATAACTACGTTACTTAGATCTGTGCTCCCATCGAACGTAATCACCCCTGTGGTCTCATTGTAATCTCTAATTGACGCTTTTTGCTGCTCATCAAGTACAACCACGTTGTCGGCTAAAGTTAAGTCAACACCAGATTCATTCGGAGAGAAGGTTAAAGATAAAGAAGTATCGCGGTGAGGTGTCAGTTGACACACATTAGCATCTTGCGCAGTTTCGCAGCCTCGCCAACTTAAAAACTGCCAATCATTCGTAGGAGTAGCTTTTAGCGATAGCGCAGTCCCTTGATCAATATCAATTGAACAGACATTACTACTTGAACATATTAATGGGCTAGCATTATTTAATAGTTCAACACTCCCCTCACCAAATGAGTCTATCGTTACTGTGACTGTAACAGGTGAAACTTTTACTTGTTTTTCAACTGTTGCGGTATTGTTTGAACTATCGGTGGCTGAATATACAACGGTATAATTACCAGGTTGTGCCAAATCAATGCTATTTGAAATTGTAACTTCAACTTCATTATCGTAATTGTCGACAGCCTGTGCACCATATTCGCGGTATTCTGTTCCTTGCTCAAGCGTAAGCGGCTCTTCGTTTAATAAGGTTATAACAGGGGCTGTTGTATCAACGACCCTAACCGTTCTTACTACTTCAATGCTATTTCCAGCTTTATCTGTTGCTGAATAAGTAATGGTATAACTACCAAGAATACTACTATCAACATTACTATCAATTGAGACTGTTACATCAGTGTCTGTATCATCTGATACGGAGTATCCCGGCTCGACAAAGTCTGTATGAACTTCGACTTCAATTTCAGCGCCACTTGTAAGTGTAATGGTGGGGGGAGTCGTATCTTGGAGGGGCTCTACTTGAGTGGCAGGTTTATCATCAGATCCTCCACAACCTGCCAACGCTAAACTACACAGTGGCAATATAAATAGCTGTTTGAACTTCATGTGTATCTTCCTTTATATGAACGCAAGAAAGTCGTAATTTGAAAACAATTTTTCAAAGACCTTCAACTAACGCAATCCCTTGCGTTCAGTTAACATTAACCTACCATGTTAATTAAAAAAAATTAACAAATCAACAGTATCTATCTGCTTTGTTTAGTAAAATTATAATAGATATAACAATGTAAGTAGTCACACAGGCTTAGTTTTCTTAGTTTAAAAACTGCTCTTTCTAAAACGGATTGATAGAATCAGAGTTGATTTTTATCGCGATCGGACCTTCGTAAACCTACCCCCATATAAAACCTATTATTTTTTAGACGGAAATAGAGCTAGTACATTGTTTATCCGAATAAATTTAATTTGAAATAGGCAGTAGAAATATATACAATTTTAAGGCTAGTCGGTTGTAGTACTTATCAAATTGGATGATGAGTTAACATGGAAGTAAAGCATAGTCATTTCCCAATATCCCTATCCAAGATGTACCCATATGATCGCGATTTAGAAAAAATTGGCCGATGCTTTGTTAATCAACGAGCCATGGTTCACTCAGGCATTAATCAAATAGAATTCGATTACAAACTAAATATTATAGGGATATAAAAACATGATGAAATGTGATGTTATCTACAAAGGGATCAGTCATAAAAATAATATCGCTAGCCTTGCAAGCATTCTTAAGCGCTGTTTTCCTGGCGCATCTAAAGCTGATCTAATCGACTATTTAAAGCAAGATGAACTCCTTCTATTTACTGATCTAGACGAAGAAAAAGCCAATAAAATTGAGCTCGCTATTATCAAGTTTGGGGGTAAAGTTGAGCTTCAATTTAAACATAATAATGACGATCTTTTTGATCTTGAAAAAATTGAAGAAGTAGATGACTTAGCTACAGAAGAAATTGAAACCGTTGCTGTGGTTGAAGACATCTCGACAATAGGGGCAGCTCCAGCCTCCGCTGCTGATCAAGAAGCCACCCAGGAAAATGATACCGCCAACGTAGACACCTTGCTAATAGCTAAACCATGGAAACGCATTGCAGCCGTGTGTATTGATCAGCTGATCACCATGCTATTTACGTTCGTCATTACGTATTTAATAATGACCTTATTCTCACCCTCAATTGAAAGCCTAAAATACCTTGGATTCATATTCAGCCTTATTTATTTCACGCTAATGACAAGTAGTGTATCGGGCGGACAAACAGTTGGTGCAAGGTTGTTAAAAATAAAAGTCGTAGATGAGCACTCAGCCCCACCAAGCTTACTTAACGCCTTCATCAGATCCGTTTCCTTCTTAGTAGGCTTAGCTTTTTTCTTCATATCAGCGATAAGCATCTTCTTCAACTCTAAGCGTCGAGGGTTTCATGATCTAGTGTCAGGTGCGTATGTCGTCGAAGAGCAAACGCCTAGCTTTATTAACTCGAACGCTTTTACACAAAAAGCACAAAAAGTAGCCTTTGAGCAACTAAAAAGAGCACAAACAATCGGCATGGTAAAATTACAAGAGTCAGTAGTACAAATAAATTCATCCATACCCTATTTGGAGAACGCAGGATACATTATCGAAGACCTTGAAATGGAAGTCGGTGTATCACCAAAAGTGAATGTAATTATTAAAATGAACAGTGAAACGACGCTATCAATGGAAGAACTAGAAGAAAAAGTTAAAGAAAAACCTGTCGTGGCAATGTTAGTTCGCGCGATAAAAATGAGCGCTGACTTGCAAAGAAAAGTTAACATTAGAAGCATGAAAAGCGTAGGTATGGAAATTAGTCTCGCCGTCACACCGTCGGTAAAACTCTTATTTACTAGGTAGCGCGATGACTAATCTTTAAATGCTCGTTTTTTAAAGGTGATATCATCCTTATACAAATCTAGAAGAGTCAGTGAATGAGCTTGTATTACATAGCACTGCATTAAAAGGTATTGCCACAGTTAAAAAGCATTACCCAAAAATCGAGCGACATTAAGGCAGCGTGCTATGTCCTTTCGGGCACCAAAGATCTGGCTGACTTCAACATAAAGCTACTTTTCTCTGATGTGTGTAAGAAAAGAAATGATGAAGGGCTTGAAGAGTATTATTCACTTGGGACAACGGCAACAACCCGCTATTCATAAAATAACCACAAAGTATTGGCCTACGCCGAGTTTTAATTCTTTCTGTGCAAGAATGTGGTGCTTTAAAAGATACATATACTGATGAGACTATGACTGCCGAAGAAGTATGGCGAATACATGAAACTTGGTAACTTAACTCATAATTCAGCAGTCTAGTTTTAAGAATATATTTAAATACATTCACTTTTGAAAAACACATAAAAGCGGTATACAACCATGAAATCAATTAAAAACTCTTTTTTGGCATTATCGGTACTTTCTCTTACGGCATGTATGTCTACCCAGCCTCCAGTTATTACACAAGAGTCAATCGAGGTTTATCAATTTGATGATAACGCGAGCTTTGCGTTAAATGTAGCTCAAATGACACGTAAAACAGCGGGGTTATCAGATGTAGAGCTACCAGAAGATGCACAATTCAAAGCTAATAGTGGCTTAGTAGGCGCTGAATACGCTATGTCTTTTTTAACTGGTGGCTTAGTTGATTTAGCGGGTAGTATGGGTGCTCAATCACAGGCCGATAGAGCCTTTAACTGGAAGCCTATGCTTGTGTTTTTAGGTGATGTAAATGAGAAAACCGTTGATGCTGATGCTTTAAAAATTGTCGAAAAAGGACTAACTGAAACCTTCAATAATATAGAGGGGACTCAGTACGTTGGTATAGCCAGAAGTAGAAGCTCACATCTTACGAATAATTTCATGTATTTTTACAAAGGTGGGGAATTGTGCCACTCAGAAAGAGTGCATGCCAACTATACGTCGCCTGAACCACACCCTTTATTTATAGATTACGACCCTGAGTTATTTAACGGTTCGTGCTCATCTGCTGTAAAGATAGAGGTTACAGGTAAAGTCAATTATAAAGGTGAAGATAAAGAGGTTGTAACCATGACAATTCTAAATGGTTATGAGGGATATGATAGTATTGCAGTTAAGACCGCCGGCTTTGCCGTTGTACCAAAGTCTTATGGTGTATGGGGAAGCGGTATTAAATATACTGTTCCAGCACCATATGTAATTCATGACAACACTATGTATTTATTTACTAAAGAAAATTCGTCTTTTAAATTAAAATAATTATTCTAAATTGATTATTAATTCCATTTTTGTTGCCAGCCCATTTAAGGCTGGCAATTTTACATATTAATGAATATCAGAGACCTTCCTCGCTTCCAAACGGATCCGATAGTTCCCGCTATTAGAAGAAAGCACTCCCCTCCCAGACAGCCCTTATACAGTAAGACTTTCCGCCATATTTAACTCTACATATGAGACATAAAAACGTCTGAAAATGGCTCTTTGAGACACTTCCACCTCGCAAAAGTCTGAGATAAAAATGTGTAAAAATACACTTTTGACTTACTCAAGCTTCTCGTAAATGGAAGTATTTTGCATGTAGCTTGATATTCCATTACGCGTTATAGCCTTCACAGGTTGAAATACAGGCCAATGCAGCACCCACAATATTTATGACTTTTACTAAGAAAAAATACACTTTATCTATTGATGAGGTAGTCAAATATTATTAGAATGTATTTTAAATCTAATAACTTGTACTTTTATTGCACAAACTACAGGGCACAGGAAGTGCAAGTTTTTTATTACTACAAAGGACGAAGTATGTTTAAAAAAGTAATGACCGCTGCAGTGTTGGCTTCTTCATTAACAGCGTGTAAATCAACCCCGCCTCCTGCCGAGATCCAGCTCACAAATAACCTCTACATTTAATCTGCTTTTAAGAATAAGTTAAGAACATGGAGTGTCATTAAATTGAAAAAAAAACTTTTAGCTAGCGTAATCTCGCTCATTACACTTGCTGGTTGCAGCTCTACCCCTGCCATAAACAAAAAAGCTTCAATGGAAATTCAATCTAAAATAAACCAAATAGAATTGAATGCTACTTTGATAAGACAACAAGATAATTTTGTTATTGCTCCACAATTATCAATAGAAAAAGTTAATAATAAAGGCATGTTTGATAATACTCAGTGGCAATTTGACGGGAAAACTCTGTTTCCTACATTTAAATCTGAGCGATTCGAATGTAACCTTTCTAAAAATGAGTGTGAGCGATATACCAACGTAAACTCCCCATTTCTAAAAATAAACTCAACAAAAAGTGATTACGGTGACACCTATCAGGAGCGTGTTGCAGATGGTAAAAAGCCTGGTATCTCTGCCACTGATGTAGCAAAAGGAGGCGTTTATCTTCTAAGTGTTCCTGGAGCGATCTTAGTGGGGACACCATTTGCTCTACTAGTAGGTACAAAAAACTTAGTGAGCCACGGTTCTGTATGGAGTAATAATTGGATCGAGTTCAATCACGATTCATTCTATGAAGAAACAGTAAAAGCGATCCAAGCACAATTTGGTTCAATGGAAAATTACATTCACTACATGGCCTCCGCAAGCATCTCTTATGGGGAACTATCACAGAGAAATAAACGCCTTTTTAGGAAGTGGAACCGACTCAAAGCAAAAAAGACAACTGTGTTGAATCGTTACCAGAAAATGAAATTAGCGAGTATTGATGCGTATAAAATTGAAATGTCAGCGTTTGATGATCTTGATACATTGAAGGTAAAGCTTGAGGCAGAAATGCAAGATTATTATTCAAATTCAACTACTGCCTTGTTAACAGAGTTTAACGAAAAATTAAGTAAGTCAAAAAAACTATATATTAAGAATCAAGTAACTGAATACCACGCTATAACTGACTTATCTTCTGCTAGACATTTCATCAAAGAGTACGAAGGACTAGATGAAGCGAATTTAGTAGGTAAAGTACAGAAGTTTGTGAAAAAAACCAAATTACGTAACCAAAAAGAAAGCAGAGAAAAACGTCGGTTGGAGCTAGCAAAGCTAGCAAGCTGGCGAAAAATATTAAAAATTGGTGATGAGACTTTTTGTGGGAGAGTTATCGAAGCAAAATATCCAATGTTTAAAATTGCTCTTCATCATCCTTTACAAGGCTATTCTGATACTATTTGGTTAGAAAAAGATATGATATTTGAGAGCAAGAGTGGGTGTAAAAACAGAAACAACCAGCTTACCCCTATTTACAACCCGTTGAAATAATAAAAAACACCTACGAGCTTAATACGGGGTTTATTTGGTTAGTAAAGCACTATTTAAAATATCACTTTATTTTTAGGATCCGGGCAGTAATTCAAGGCCACTCCGTGGCTTTGAATTTTCGCTACACAAAAAATATTCAATCATATGTATTAGTTCAGACTTGTAAGCCAATACTATCGAGCCGCCTATATAAACTTTTTAATTCAGCTCGGTATTCTTTAAACAACTAAAACAACAATGGCGCTGCTTTAGTTGTTTGCACTAGCATTACCGCGCGATAAATCCACCTTGTAACTCATTTAGATATTTATATTTATCAATTACTAAGTGGCCATTTACCAACGTATACTTTACGCCAGTGGAGAACTTATTCCATTGACTAAAATCAGCATTCGCTTGAAAATTATTTGCATCCCAAATAATAATGTCAGCCGCGTAGCCTTCTCTAAGTACACCTCTATCTTTGATCCCTAAATAAGCCGCGGTTTTACGTGAGCTTTGCGTTATAAACTCAGATGTTGTTAACAACTGCTTATTTACAACGTACTCTTGGTATTTTTGAGGGAAACTGGCGTATTTCCGCGGATGGCCATTAGTGCCATCTGACGACGTCACAACCCAAGGTTGTTGCATAAATGCATTAACATCTTGTTGTGACATATTAAATGAAGCAACCCTTACATCGCCTTTTTTTACTAACTCTATAGCAGTATCAACCACACTTTGCTTGCTAGCTTGTGCAACTTCTTTTAAGGTTTTCCCCACTAAATTAGCATCCTGAAATGCGGTGATTAATAAAGAGTCTGGCCCCCCTCGACGCCTAATGTTTTCAGTTATTTCAGCGTGTAAGCGATCTGCTAACATAGCATCGTTTAACCGGCCAATAAATGCCTCTCTGGAATCAGCCATTACCCACTTTGGCATAATAGCACTATGCAGCTTAGTGCCTGATGCCAGCCATGGATATTGATCTGCAGAGATACTTACACCCTTTTGCTGAGCCTGTTTAATTAACTCTATAGCTTGTTCGCTTTGCCCCCACACATCGACGCCTAGCGCTTTAATATGCGCTAAATGTAAATGTACCTGTGCTTGTTCAGCAATTTCAATCGACTCTTTAATTCCATTTAAAAAACCAATGTTAAAGGTACTTTCATCACGCATATGAGTATCATATATACCTTGATACTCAGCAACTACCTTAGCCAGTGAAACAATTTCCTCAGTATTTGCATAACTTCCTGGTACGTAATATAGCCCCGACGATAATCCTAGCGCTCCCTCCTGCATGCCCTTAGCAACCAATTTTTGCATCTCATCTAATTGTTCAGCACTGGCATGTTGTTGTGCTCGGCCCATAACTTGCTCACGTACACTGCCGTGGCCTATTAATAACGCAACATTAGTACCTATTTTGTTTTTTTGTAACTTACTAGCTGTACCCGCAATATCTACTGGTCCCTCGCCGTCATTACCATTTACAACCGTTGTAACACCTTGAGTTAAATAGTTCAGGTTATTATTCTTATCATTACTTAACAGCTCTTCAAGCGTGTGTGTATGCGGATCTATAAACCCAGGACTAACAATCATATTTGTAGCATCAATTGTTTGTTCAGCGATAACGTTACTTTCGCCTTGTAAAAACACGCCACAAATTTTAGATCCACAAACAGCAATATCTAACGCCTCAGCATGGGGTTGCTCTGCGGTATAAACCTGACCATTAATAATTAAATAATCAGCTTCAAGCTGTTTTTTTGAACAACCGCTTAATATCACTAAACCGACCAACGCTAATAACTTTTTAGTTTTAAATACATCTTTCATAATTCGCTACTCTTTGTCATGCTCGGTATCACTCAAAATTGTTTGCATTAAAGTCTCACTTGCTTTTAATGCCACTTTAGTAATCTTATCGCGATTGGTCTCATCCCCCATTTCATAGGTAACGGCGTGGACTGCATAATTATCGGCAAAATATTGCTTAGACACGCCGTTATTAGGCTTGTTGCCTGGTTTTTGAACTACCGTAAAGTCAGCTGTGGCAGCATCTAAATTTGCCAACCAATGTTTTACAAAGTATTTGTCTGCAACACCATAATCGACCGGCATAGTATAAAAAACATCATGTTTGGTGGAATGAAAGTCCAACGCAAATTTAACTTTATGCCCTTTTTTAGCCAACTCCTGCAGATAGTTATGTACCAGCTTAGTTTCAGGTTGCGCTAATGTGATCCAATCACGATTTAAATCAAAGCCGTTTGCGTTATGTCGCCAGTTACCTAGTGCCACACCATCGGGGTTTAGATTAGGAATAACTAACAAGTTATACTTATCGCGAAAACGCTGCGCAAGTTCAGTCCCAGACAGTAAGTTCTCTACAAACGGAAACAACGCCAGCGCCCCCGTTACCTCAGGTGGGTGTAAACGTCCTAAAACAACCACCCACTCTTTATTTTCATCGCCAGTTTGGATTTTATAGATTGGTCTGTTTTGCGAAGAGTAGCCTAAAATATCCACTTTTGTTTTGTATAATAAAGACAGTTTATTAGCCCAGTTTACATAGTAATCATTATCAATAATTTCTTGCGCTGCAATGTAAATAGGTGTAGTTGAAACCGGTATAGAAAAGCTAAGCCTTTCTTCTTGCTGATAATCAGTAAGCGTATGCCAAGTATGTTTGTCATAACTAAACTTAGGTAAGTAGCGATTAGCTCTGTCACCACTGACAGCAATCGTCACTTTAATTGTTTTTTCCACCTGTGATTGAGCTTTAAATGCATACCAAGGGCTGTTATTAATCGGTTCATTTTCAGGCTTTAAAGTTATCAAAAAGTGATTATTCTCAATCTGTACACATTCATCCATTCTTCCGGTTGTAAAACTGCTAGTTAAAGACACGTTGTCGCTAATACAGCCGTTTGCTTTATCGTCAGGAGCCTCCCTGGTTTGACTACAAGAGATAATAAAGAACAATGATGCATAAAAAAAATAGCGCATATAAACTCCTAAAAATACGTTGTGCATGCAACACAACGTATTTAATTTTTTGCCATTAATTAAAAGTTAGATGAAAAATTCAGATAGAAATAGCGACCTCTGTTTGAATGCAGAGAGCCAAAATAACCATGTGCTAACTCATCAGCTAGTGGCGGTTCTTTATCGCCTACATTTCTGACGCCTAAGCGCATTTTAGTCCCTGATAATATGTCACCATCAGTAAAACGATAGTCTGTGTACATATCTACTTGGGTAAAGCTATCTACTGGTAATGTTATTACTTCATCGTTAACGGTCGCTGTAGTGCTAGTATCGGTCACCTTACTGACATAATTTGCACTAACCCCCGCGCCCCAACTATTTAAACGCCAATCAATGGAGCTACGAACACGCCATTCCGGTCGGCCATTTTGCTTAATTAAATCACCCGTACCTTGAATTGTTCTATCACTAGGTACTGCAGCATTACCCTCATTTTGAGCGGCAATTAACTGTGCTGAAATCGGGTCAACCGCCTGCTCAAATTTACTGAGTTTTGCAGCATTAACAGTAAATTGCCAATCACCTAAATTAGTATCCACATCATAAACAAGGCCAATATCAAGCCCTTCAATATTTCTAACACCTAGATTTAAGTATTCATTATTAATTTGCACAACTTCATTACTATTAGCATCACGTATAACAGCCTTATTAGACGACCCCTCACTGCGTAATAATGAGTCATACAAAAGGTGCGATGCAGCAGGTAAAATACCTACTAAATCTTTTTGCTCAATTCTCCACGCATCCACAGTAAAGGTTAAGTTTTCAAGGGGTTGAAATATAAACCCAATCGACGTGTTCTGATCATCCTCAGGTGAGAGATCATCTGAGCCACTTCGCACATCAACTATACTGTAGCTTTTATCTAGCACCGGATCATAAAGGGTATTTGAGCGTGGCACTCCCTCGGCAGACACTTGCGGCAAACCAGGCGCTCTGAAGCCACCGGCATAGGATGCCCTCACACNCACTAACCCAATCGGCAGGCTCCCAAAACAACGCAATCTTTGGTTTAAATGCACTACCAACATCAGAAAAGTGTTCATACCTACCAGCTAGCTGTAATTCCACATACTGAGAACCTGAATCAATAAGTGGGGCGATAAACTCCACATAGGCAGAAGCAACATTTCGCGAAGCGTTTGAATCTGGCGTTGGGCTACTACCAAGTACATCACTTCCAGAGAGTAGCTCGCCAGTTATTTGATCAATAAAAGGCTGACTGCCATCAAGCAAAGGATCTCGGTTATCCTCAAACGTTTCGCGTCTATACTCAACACCCATGGCCACACCAATATCACCAGCCGGTAAGCTAAAAAGTGCGCCATTGCTAACTTTAAAATCAAATGAGGCTAAGCTCGTCTTAGAATCTCGACTGACTTTAACCATAAATGGGGCAATAACTGTTTGTGGATTCAGGCTAGAATCACCACTATTAGGGTTATTAATATCACCACCGGTGAATATATCGTATGCCAAAGACGGATCGGTACTGTTTATAGCTTGTTGAAATTTACTTGCCTGAATACGGTTAGCAACGTCATTAGTTTCTGCCTCGGTATAAAAAACAGCGCTCTCCCAATCCCAGTCTTTATAAACACCTTTTAACCCTATCAAACCTCGATAGCTCAAATCATCAACTTCAATATTGCGCGGTCCGGTGTCTACGGCCCTATAGTTTCTTAGCAAAACACTTTCATTAAATGGATTAAAAGCGGCATCTGCACTAATAGTAAAACGTTGCGCGGTTAAATTATGAGTCTGTTCACGGGTACGGTTAGCCTGAGCGCTATAATAAGTCAGTTCTGAAAACAGTGATAAATCGCGATTAATTTCATGAGTAAAATAACTATAAAAATTTACTCGCTCTACATCTGATACCAAAGAGCGAGTCGTGCCTCTATCAAAACGTAAGTCTCTTGATAGGCTACCACTTGCAGCGCACACCCCACCGTCAAGGGCTACCACACAATTGTCATCATTTGGCTGAAGATGAAAACGCCCTAAACTGTCTGATTGAAACTCACCCCAAGGAGTTGATGTTGAACGATTGTCTAATTGGGTATCACCAATAAACTCATCGGGCAAAGTTGAATAATTACGTAAGTCATGGCTTTTTGCATAATCACGCTCAGATGCCATCATGCCGTCTCGGTTATAGTAATTAAACGAGGCTGTTAAGTGTGAGCGCCCATCATTAAGATCAAAGCCTGTTAAAAAGCTTAGTGATGTTTCTTTAAGTTCAGTACCTTCAGAAAAACCATGAGACAGCTTTACCTGGTTACCTTCGTAATCATCTTTTAACTGGTAATTGACAACCCCAGCAACAGCGTCGGAACCATAAATAGCAGCGGCTCCATCACGTAAAACCTGTAATGATCTCAATCCAGAAACAGGCAAAGTGTTAGAATTAACAGTTGAGACCGGAACAAAGTTTTCAGACTGAGTACCAGGGTGGTTAACTAAGCGACGACCATTAAGTAATGTTAAGGTATTACCTGAGCCTACACCGCGTAAGTTAATAGAAGCAACATCACCCCGGGCATCATTGACCCCTCCATTACCCGTGGCTGCACCAAAATTAACAGCCCCAATTTGCGGGATAGAACGCAACAATTCATCGCCGGTCATCGCAGCTGTATTTTCAATATCTTTTTCAGTTAAAGCCGTAACCGGTAATGCACCAATATCTGTGGCTCGTTTAATATTAGAACCAACAACGCTAATTCGTTCTAGATCTTTTTGTAGCTCATCTGTCTGAGCGACTGCAGAGCTAGTGAATAAATACTGCCCGCCCAATGCAGCAAGAATACACAAATTAATATGCTTAACCTTACAACGTTTATTTTTATACATAACTATCCCCATTGATGATGTTATTGTGCCAACAGATAAATATTTTACTGTTTTGCAACATTGCCTAACAAACTATCAATTATAAAGTAGCTAATTATTAATAGGGTATAACCATAAGTTATACCTTCAGATATCCCCCCCCAATAAATAATCCATAAAACCTAAGGTTATAGCTCACTAAAATTTTTGAACTGCTGATAATGCATAATTCTCTTTAATATCTTTAGCCAACAAAAAATTACAAAGGTCTACCATCATGAAAATTGAGTTCACATTGCATGAAACCTTAATCATCACACTCGGCATTCTGTTGTTAGGCTATATTTTGAACAGCCGTGTTATGTTTTTAAAAAACAATAATATTCCAGAGCCTGTCGTTGGAGGATTAGTTTTTTCAATCATTAGTGCGATTGCATATAGTAACTTCAATGTCTCTTTTAATTTTGATATGACGTTAAAAAGCCCGTTAATGATCTTATTTTTTACCACTGTTGGCCTTGGTGCCAGCCTAAAACTTCTAAAACTCGGAGGGCCTAAAGTCATTTTATTTTTAGCCCTTGCAACCGGCTATTTATTTATTCAAAACATTGTTGGAATAGGTGTAGCACATGTTGCAGGTGTTGATTATTTGTACGGTCTGATTGGGGGCTCTGTGACCCTCTCTGGAGGACATGGCAACGCGGCCACCTATGCGGATTTGTTTATTAATCACTATAATGCCGACGAAAGCATATTTGAGCTTGCTATGGCCGCGGCAACGTTGGGCCTCATACTCGGTGGTATCATAGGCGGTCCAGTTACTAAGCGACTGGTGTTAAAACATAACTTAAAAGCCAGTAGTAGCCACACACTAAAAACCGCCCTTCACTTTAACCCCAGCGAAAAAGACACTGTCACACCAAAAAAAATGATAGAGACCTTACTCATTATTCTTACCTGTATGTTTATAGGGCAACAACTCCACACAATACTGAGCAAAGCTGGTGTTATTCTACCGGCATTTTTAATCCCGCTACTCATTGGTGTAGGACTAACCAACGTAAGCGAGCTACTCCCTAAAATAAAATTAAGTCGCACTTGTATTGACTTATGGGGCACCATGGCTCTCTCTATTTTTTTAACAATGGCACTCATGTCGTTACGCGTATGGGAATTACTGAATCTCGCAGCGCCGCTAATAATTATGATTTTAATGCAATGTATTGTCTTAATATTATTCACTTATTTTATTACTTATCGCGTAATGGGCAGTAATTATGATTCAGCGATCATGGCGGGGGGNCCCCCACCGCTGTAGCTAACATGGAAATATCCGTAGCGCGTTACGGCCCTTCTCCCCAAGCGTTTTTAACTGTGCCTTTAGTCGGTGCTTTTTTCATTGATATTACTAATGCTTTAGTTATACAGTTGTTTTTAACTTTTTATTAAGCTTCAAAGACTAAAGTAATGCGATTACGGCATATAGAGATATTTCACGCAATCTACACCACAGGCTCAATCACTAATGCGGCAAAAATTCTGCATGTATCACAACCCTCTGTTAGCAAAGTGTTGTCGCATGCAGAAATGCAACTTGGTTTTAAATTATTCGAACGAGTTAAAGGTCGTTTAGTTCCTACGGAAGAAGCCGAGATGATGTTTGGTGAGGTTGACAAAATATACCAACAACTGCACTCTATAAAAAATACAGCGAAGAATATTAAAAAATCAGAATTTGGCAGCCTGCGTTTAGCCGTCACACCTGCGTTAGGATTTGATGCTATTCCGCGAGTACTTGCCAATTATATTAAAGATTACCCCAATATTAATATTGATATACAAACTATCCATAATGATGCGGTAATGCAGTCTTTATTAGAGCATAAATGTGATCTTGCTATTGTGCTCTCTCCACCCACCTTACCAGGGCTAACCATTACCCCATTAACTCAATCTGAGTTAGTTATTGTATACCCCAAGAGCTTATTTCCAGAGCAGCCGAACACACTATCTCTAGCTGATATAGCTGATTTAGACACCATTGACATACGTGATAGTGGCCCATTAGCAGAAAAATTGTGGGTTAAAGTTATGCAAGATGACGTTAATTTAACTTCATCTATAAAAGTGCAGACCTACTTTATTGCTGTCAGGCTGGTCAGTTACGGCATGGGAATATGCATAGTAGATAAACATACTGCAATGGGTAACCTTAATGACAACATTGCATTTGCATCATTTGAAGAGCCTATTTATTTTGATATCAGTGCGGTACATTTAGAAAACCAAACAAAGACCAAAGTAATGGACGAGTTTATTCCCTATCTTACCCTATAAATGCGATTATAACCTTAGGTTATAATCATCAGAAAACAACGTACTTTTCAAATTTCTGCCAACCTATAAGCTCAATATTAATCTTTATTAATTATTGGACAAACGCATGAATATTTCTTTTCCTTACTTACTTTTTTTAGGTGATAGCACAGATGTATTAAGCATAAAAATGGCCAAAGGGCCTGCCGATTGGTCCCCTGAAAAGTGTATTGCAGAGTATCGTGTCGAAGGTTGCACGGTGTCAACTGGGCTACCACAAATGAATATTGCCCAAGCGGTAGAAAACGGCGCAAAATCATTTGTATTAGGTATGGCAAACAGTGGTGGCATTTTAGACCCTAAATGGGTTCCTTACATTATTGAGGCATTAAAAAACGGCTTAGATATTGTTAGCGGATTACATCAAAAATTAGCTGATAATGCAGATATAGCCGCTACAGCAAAGCAATATAATCGACAACTATTTGATATTCGCCATCCCACTCAAAAGCTAACCACAGGCACAGGTATTAAACGTACGGGCAAGCGCATACTGACCGTTGGCACTGATTGCTCAGTGGGTAAAATGTACGCGTCGTTAAGCTTAACAAAAGAAATGCAACAACGAGGGCTCAATGTAGACTTTAGGGCCACAGGTCAAACTGGGATTTTAATCAAAGGCGAAGGTATTGCTATTGACTGTGTAGTTGCCGACTTTATTTCTGGCGCCACTGAATCCTTATCACCGAATAATCAACATGACCACTGGGATATAATAGAGGGTCAGGGCTCGTTATCACATCCAGCTTTTGCTGGCGTAAGCTTGGGCTTATTACATGGCAGCCAACCTGATGGGCTAATTATTTGTCATGCACTCAATCGTACCCATATGCGTGGCATTGAGCAAAGCGCATTTCCGAGTATCAGTGAAACCATAGCTTTAAATTTAACAGCAGCTAAACTCACTAACCCAGAGGCCAAAGTTCTTGGCATTGCTATCAACACCTCATCGGTATCAGAAGACGAAGCCAAAAAGCTTTGTGAAGAGTTAAGTGAAGAATTTGCGGTGCCTTGTATTGACCCAATTCGCCATACAAGTAAAGCCATTGTCGATAACATGAATGAGTTGCAACTATTATGAAAGCATTAATACAAGCCGACCAAATCACCTTTACGTTAACAAATAGGTTATTTCCTTTAAAGAAAGTTTTTCGTATAGCCCATGGCGCACGCACCGAAGCAAGTGTACTTGAACTCTCTATCTACGATGGCGTGCACTCAGGCTGGGCTGAAGTTGTACCGTACATTCGATATGGAGAATCGATTAGCAGTGTCTCTGAGCAAATAAAACAGTTTTTTTCTCAAAATCGGTATGCATCCGATTTAGAGCAACAAATTAGCCTATTACCCGCGGGCTCAGCACGTAATGCATTAGATTGCGCATTATGGGATTTAAAGGCTAAGCAAACACGCAAGAACGTTGCTGAGTTACTTAAGTTACCCAGCTCTGAGCCTTTTATAACAGCGCAAACCTTAAGTATCGATAGCGCTGGCGCTATGGCCAACGCAATAAAAAAAATAACACCGGCCCCACTCATAAAAATTAAACTCGACAACGAAGGAATTATTGAAAAGATCCGTTCAATTCACCAAGCATCACCTAATAGCCAGTTTATAGTAGATGCAAATGAAAGCTGGAGTCTCGACGATTTAGCACAGTGTGTGGATGATTTAAAAGCAATGAATGTAATTTTAATTGAACAGCCCTTACCGGCTGGTAAGGATCACGATTTAATTACCTTTAACTCCCCCATTCCCTTATGTGCAGATGAGTCTTGCCATACATCGGCGGATCTAACTTATTTAAAAAATCGTTATGACGTGGTGAATATTAAACTTGATAAAACCGGCGGCCTAACTGAAGCACTCAATTTAGCACAACAAGCAGAGAAACATGGATTTGAAATAATGCTAGGTTGCATGGTAGGTAGCTCTTTAGCCATGGCACCTATCGCCTTATTGGCTCCTCTAGCAAAATATGTAGACTTAGATGGCCCACTATTAATTAGTCAAGACAGAGAAAATGGGCTGCTGTTTGATCAAGGCTATATGAGTATTCCAGCACACTTTTTGTGGGGCAATGGTGGCAAATAATAGTAACAAAACAACACTCGTCATTATAAGAAATAATACGAGTGTTTTTTACTTTAAAGCTTAAGGCAATAAAATGAAAAATATCCTGTTCGCTATATTAATTTACCTCACTAACTTCTCTTATGCTTACGCGTTATCTATAACAAGTAAAGTAACAGACGAAGCTAACATTCCCCTTACTGGCGTCAGTATTACCAGCGCAACAGAATATGTAACGACCACAAACAATGGCACTTTTACACTTAAATTAAAAACTCAGGATATCTACCAACTTACAATTGAGAAAAAAGGTTTTTATAAAAGTATCCACACTTTTTCATATTCTGAAATTAATGACTCTCAAGGCCAATTAATCCCCATTGTACTAGTAAAAAAACAACAAGATCGTGTAATGCTCGCTTTTGCGGGAGATACTATGATGACTAGGCGCTATTACCAGCCTTATTTTAATCACCCGACTTTACTCCACACCGAAAGCTTACTTGCAGACAGTAAAAATATTGTCAGAGCAATGAAGCCGTACTTAGAAATTGCAGACTTCACATCTGTAAATTTAGAGACCACTATCGCTGAGCAAGTTATGGACTCAAGGGCCGACAAATCAATCAATTTTGTATCTCACCCAAAGACGCTTAGTGCCTTAAAATGGGCCGGTGTTGACTATGTAACCTTAGGCAATAACCATATCTATGACTTTCAGCAACAAGGGCTGGAACAAACGTTTAAATATTTAGACTCATCAGACATTGCATATTCAGGGGCAGGGTTAAATAGCAAAGACGCTATTCAACCACATATTGAGCGCATAAATAATCAGCTATTCGCATTTTCAGGGTTTGTTGGTTGGCCGGGTACATCAAAGTCAACAGAAGTCGCTACGCACAGTCAAGGTGGAGCTACACTAGGCAATTTAAATAACTTGCTTGAATCACTTAACCTTGCAACAAAAAATCAAGCAAGCGCCATAATTCAGTATCATGGCAGTCAAGAATACACAGATGAACCAACCCTAGTGACAGAGCAAAGATTAAAACACGCACTTGACTCAGGGGCTGCATTAGCAATTGCTCATCATCCACACGTACCACAGGGGATCGAGCTTTATAACGATAAGCTACTTGCCTATTCACTGGGTAATTTGATCTTTGATCAAAACTTTTCAGCAACACAGCATAGCTTTATTTTATACGTATGGATGGATAACGGGCAATTTCATCGCGCGGAATTGGTACCTATTTACTTAAAAGGCTACAAACCAACCCCTGCGGTAGGCGAACACAAACACCAAACACTGCAACGTATAAGTGCATTATCTAAACGACGTAATACACTATTAACCGCTTCAGGGGCGCATGCCGTTTTAAGTAAAAACCTACAAAGCAAGGTAACTAGCACCAAGTATCATTCACTCAGTAAATTAGAAACAACAATAATAAATACCAAAAAACTGGGTTGGCAAGCCTGCCCAATGGCAGTACATGTTAACAATACCCTTGTCCCCTACCGATTAGGCACTAATTTAATTAATGGCAGTGATTTTGAAAACTTTGCCACGTTCGAAACCGAAGAACGCCAATGGCTGATTGAAAATACAGAACACGCTGAAATTGTTAGTAATGATTACAACCAAGCAATGTCATTAACAACCAAAATACAGCAAAAGTTATGGTTTGGTATGCAAAATTTTAGACGCGTTTATGAGCCCGACACCCCAGTATCACTCTCATTTAAGATCAAAAATAACAGCAAACTAAAAATTGCAGTCTACTGGCAGGG
>NZ_AUTO01000215.1:0-41834 GCF_000498055.1 Pseudoalteromonas sp. TB51 | reverse complement strand
CAGCCACTATTTGATGCTTACACCAACAGCGAAAAGCAGCTGATTCAAGAACTTAATATAGACAGCAATAAGGTATTTAAACACGTTGATATAGAATTTCAGTCACCACGAAGAGGCTATAAAAGTTACCGTGTGCTATTAGAGATTCAAGCTATTCCCTCGCAGCAGCAAGCACATTTAATACTCGATGATATGGCACTAGTACAATGGCATACAGCCTATCAAAAAGAAGCAAAGCCAAGCGATTGCTTGACACCATCAACCCACATAGGCCTAAAGGCTATTCCGCCTAATAATGTAGAAGTATTAAGTTACTAGCTGGTATTAGAATATATACAAAGCGAATACTCTTTGATAGTTCCCTCTTCTAGAAGAAAACATTACCCTCTTCTAGAGCCTTACACAGTAAGGCTTTGAGCGTGACTTGGCTTTTTAAATAAGGCAGAAAAACGTCTGAATTTGGCTATTTTAGACACTTTCACCTGCTTAATTGTGTGAACGATCCATCGCCGCCAATACGTGTCAATTATATGAACATAAAGCCTAGCTTTTTAAGCTAGGCTGCTTTGTTTTATCAGTCCGTACAGCCACTAATATCGCTTTGATAACGATTTCCGCTTAATTATTAGCTGTAACGCCAGCCAATTCTCTTACAAAAGAACACGCCGACAGCCACAGCGAGATACAGCCAACTTTCACAGGGTTTATTGATATACGTGCTGTCAATGAATCACGCATTATCTGATTCAGCCACTCCAAATTATTTCTGTATATACGACGGAGCTCACGATTTAAAGTAACGACGCTTACAGCCTAAATAAGCTTTGCCCTTAGCTTTTAGCTGAATAAGCCTATTCAAATTGAGGCCAATTTTTTTTGCCGATGGTACATATCATTTAAACTCTTGTATTTTATTAATCAACTTATGTCGAATTATGATGTAAAAGTCTACATTTTATGAATCATATCGAGAGGGGTTTTGATTTATAAAGTGAAGATGTATAAATCAAATTAATCCTTTTGGGCAGGGTTAGGTTATTTATTTGTACCAAAACTTTACATCACTGGCGAAGCCAGTTATCAGATAAACCTAAATCCATTCAATCATCCGATGAAAAATTGAATATCACTAAATTAGAGACTGAGTTAAAGCGTGTCACGAAGGAACGGGACCTTTTAAAAAAGCCTTTAAGCGATAGAGCGCTTGAAGATAAACGCTCGGATACCATCAAGTATTAGGTAAAGTAAAATCAGAGGACAATCTACAGTTCAATAATAAACATTACGTGGTCAAACACCCTCACTGATTTTAAAGCTTGGAGATAGCTAATCATCCAAAGCTTCAAGATAGAAGTGGTCAACTTATTCCACCTAGTGTTCTTTAACGGTTTCAACAGCCATCGTTAACTGGTCATCTGAAAAAGATGGTTTAAAACGAAAACCAATTCTGTACAAACAAGTCATTAGCTTATCAATACTGAATTTATCAATTCGGCCATTAACAAGATCGCTTACGCGAGGTTGGGTTAGTCCTAATTGAATCGCTGCATCGGCCTGTGACCAATTCTTCGCATTGATAATGTCACGAACAACAATCATCAGATCTGAGCGCGTCTGAAGTTCAGAGGCTTCGGCTTTATCTTCTGTAATTGCATCAAAGATGTTTGAGTATTCAAGAGTCATCTTAATAACCTCATTGATTAACCTACAAACAACGTATATCAACACTGATATATATATACAAGTGCTGATATATTTATTTTATTTCGTTTTGCATTAGCTTGTACCGCTTATTCGCAGTGTCCATAGCCTGTTTATCAACTCCGTTAGTAGTCTTGGTTAACGAATATAAGATGAACACTGTACCGGCAAACCTTGCAACGTAAATCGTTCGGTATGCTGATCTGCCACTCTCTATCAGCTCAAACACGCCAATACATACACAGGCCAGTTACGTTTTCAGAGAGCCCGATGTACATCCATGCTTTTATGAAGAACTCGAATAATTACAACTTCTTTCTTGCCGAATTCTTTGTAATAGATGACATGACTCCCTTGCGGTCGCTTTCTATAGCCTTCTCTAATGTAATTACAAATATAACCTAGCTCTGGTTCTTCTGCAATTTGATGAAAAACGCTATCAAGTAATTTTAAATAGTCATTTCTCTGCTGCCTGCCCCAGTTAAGTTGCGTGTAACGAGCGATTTTTATTAAATCTGATTTAGCTTTTTTAGATATATGAAATTTCATATCAATGATTTTCTTTATCTAAGTCACTTAATAATGTGTCATATGAATAGTCAGCTATTCCGCTGTTTTCTCCCTCAACCAACATATTCCTTAAATTGTTCATTTTCAATTCTTGATCTTCTAAGGCTCTTAATCCAGCTCTTAGAACTTCACTTGCAGATCCATACCTACCAGTCTCTAATTGCTGACTAATAAATGAGTCAAAATGCTCACCTAATGTAACACTTGTATTTTTCGCCATGCCAACCTCCAATACCAAAATTAAATATATTTTGGTATCAAAAACATATCAAGTCAATTAAGAAAGACAAAAAACACCTCCTAATCCTACGTTGCTAAAGTATAAGCAACTATTTTTTAGCTTCTTATTAAGGCGGTATGGTTGAAATTTAAAACAAATAACCCCTTACTTTGAATAACGAAACTAGGTTCTTTGAGAAGTTCGACTTGCTCTGTAAACATAACCTTACTTCAAATCAAATGACAGTGTTGATTTCTTAAAATGCCGGGTAAGCGGTGATTTCGATTTTAACGCGCTGATCACACAGTTCCCTTCAACACCGTAGAAAAATTATTGGACTCTATTGGGTGAAATATTGATAATTTTTATTAGCTATATAGCTATATAGCTAACATAGGGATTGTATACTAATATATTAGCCATATAGCTAACATTCAATAAGTGAATATATGTCAAGTAGAGCAGATATTGGCAAGCAAATAAGTACTAGCAGGAAAGCTTTAGGCTACACGCAACAAAAGCTATCAGAGATCGCAGGGATTAATAAAACAACGATTTCCGAGATTGAGAACGGTCGCTTTACGGGTTCGTTCGATATATTTGAGCGCCTGCTTGATGCAGTTGACTTACAATTTGAAGTTACCTCAAAACAACACTCTCTACCAGACTGGGATACCATTGAAGATATATTCTCGGAGGATGACTAATGAGTGGCACACCACTGCTTCCAAATAAAATTACAAATATAACAGTATGCACTGACTATGCTGAAGTTGGCGTACTAACACATGGCTCAATAGGTATTCATTTTTGAGACTATCCTGACACAGGGGGGTTATATGCTAAGAAGTAAACACAATTAGCAAATAAAAAGACCAGTACACCGAGAGCCGATCTTTTTTATTATTAATATGAGGGCTGAATAACTGTTATCTGTGCTACGCAAACAGCGTAGTTTAATTAAGAGATTAACTTTTTAAATAGCACACTACATGTAATCAGCTGTTTCATTCTGGTAGCGCAAGGTCGCTCGGTAAAACTTTAATTCAATATGCCATAACTTAATATCTCTAAGTTGATGTACAGCGTGAACAATTAGCCATGGCATCCTCTTCAGTCGCCCCAAAGTTTCTAAATTCACAGCCATGGTAAAGTGTTTTATATGAAAATATTATTGGTCGGCCTATAAATTTAGGATGATTAGCTCTAATTTTGCTTACTGAGATGTCTTGAAAGAGAGATGAATGTCTGGCATCTATAGATACTATTGGCAAATGTACATATACGCCACTGTAATCACGACACATTACAGGTTTGGTAATTTTTTTCCGCCGATATGCCACGGTTTTTCAATAAAACATTGATATGCCTCTAGCTGCCTAAGCAGGGCATCATATTTATCAAACCCCAATGTTAGCGCCAATAGGTAGCCTAATTTTGATAGACTGAAGTTTTGCCCACTTTCAGATAAGTTACTCTGAAATCGTTGTAAAAATTGCGCAGTACGCTGTGGATCGCAGTCAAAACACAGGTAAGGGGCTGAAGGGTCTCTTTCTACTTCATTTAGCGACTTAGCAAATGATAATAAAAATTTCTCATCTTTAATTGTAATGTCTAACCGCTTTATCTGATAATGCATGCTCTTGGCTACATTAATTGCACGGTTTTCTTTAGTATCTAAGGGATAGCGAAGAGTAGGAAAAGGAATTTTTTTTACATTTTTTAAAGTTAGCATATTAAGTACCTTGTAAAAATTTAAGCAACTAGCGAGACTGTTCTGTATCTAACTTAAGCGTTTTACTTAACAAGATCTTAATAACCGAATAATTATGACTTACCATCCCAAAATAAATGGGTCAGAACATAGGCTGTGCACTGCTGTTATTTCAAGACTTAAGCTACACAAGTGTCATTAACTCGAGAAAATTATACTGAATTTTTATTGGTATTTCTACTAGAGAACCTTCTCATAAATTAAAATGGCTTATGGTAAGTTGCTGTTTTTTTTACACTCAATAACGATCTGATAGTCTAAAAAAAGACTAATTATTAATACACGTGTTATAGCCTACTCAGTAAAGCTGGTGCCCACCAAAAATACAAAGAGCTAAAGATTTACTAGCCACACAATGCGATCATCCTGCAGAAAGTTCACCTCTTGTAGGTAAAATAATCCCCCGAATATACTTCGGCCGAGCTACAATAAGGATTATATAATGTGCTTATATAGAGGTTTAAAATGACGTGTAAATATGAAAGATTTTTTATCGACGTCCTAAGTTTAAAAAGTGCAAACGAGGCGCCAACAAAACAGCATGAAATTTATTTTAATGGGATAAATAAATTTACAAAGCACTTATTAATACTTACATCGCAACAAGCTATAGACTACCTATCGCTAGACAAACAATATACCCAGAGTGATCTTGAGCTTATGGAAAAAGAGCAAATCCTTTTTTCCGTCACACAAACAAACGAAAAATCCAACCGTGGCTACCCTGCCTTTCAATTCGATGCTGGTGGTGTAAAACCTGTTATAACGAGCATTTTAAAAATACTCGATGGCGATTATAAAAACTGGGATTTAGCGCTTTGGTTTAACTCTTTCAACTATGATCTAGGTATGAGTCTTATTGACGCTTTAGATACAATGCCTCTTGAGCAAGTATTAAAAGAAGTCGATAAAGAAAATAGCCTGTTTCAGTAAAATAAAAGATTAATACAGGTACGCTTTTTTTACCGTTAAGCCATTTTAGATAAGTACTTCTCTATGCTCGTGTTACCAAATAAGCATCCAAGTCACGTTTTCTTGCAGCCACTACTTAAAACTATAGTTTTTATGACCTTATTCAGATTTACGCCTATTGCTGACGGGTGCGCTCAGTATATTAAAATTTAATTCTTTCCATCGATTTTCTCTTGCATCATTTAAAAGCAATTATCACTTAATATTTAAGCTATTTAAAATAAATGTACCAAAAATAGACAGCGTATAAATCAACAATATAATCAAAAAGTATAGAAAACGTCCTGAAGCTCCATCAAATATGATGAGCTTAAAAAATAGGTGAATACTATGCTATATAAACAGAAATCAATCCCATTATTTAAAGCTAAGTTAAAGGCGCACCCAATACTTAATAAGCTTATAGAAAATGATGTACTAAAATTAAGCCCCTCACTGAGTATTAATAAATTACCAATTCAGGAAATACAAACATTATTAGATTTACATCCACTGCCAGTGACCCAAACTGCTAATGATGATACCTACTTCGCACTCGCCCCCAGTGGAGTGCTTGAACGCTTTAAAGCCCACCCATTACACACTGAGCTTAACTTAAAGTTATTGGTTTATCCAAGTGACGCTGTTGAGCTTGTTTTGAGATCGACCTTACTTTGTGATCCCGCATTTACATATTCTTTAAAAGCAAATTTTAATAAAAATTTACGTAATCGCCTCACATGCTTTGATGAGCAAGGGATCTCGCGCCCTAACAAATCATTATTGGCAAACTTAGCTAATACGTCGTCTTTAACTTTTCGATAGTGCAGGAGTTCCTATGAGTTCATTTGAACATGTGGCAAGAAGCAACCGTTTAAAAAATGCAGGCGGCTGCTATCCAGATGCAGTTAGTCATGCTGTAACAATGGCTATTATGCTAAAAAAACTTGCGAAGGTTGATAAGAAAGAGCGAACGGCAGTCAGCATTGTTGCCCTGTTTATATGGCTAACTCAGGATTGGGGGAGTATGGATGATCCCAGAGATATACCTGACTTTATTAGAATTTCAGGCTCAACACCTTGCCAAGAGCACGCTTTTAGAACTTATTTTGATGGTAAGGAATCGAGGGCTGAGTATGCAAGGCGATGTAAAGACAAAAATAATACAGTGTACTTATGGCAGNCAGCCACTACCGCCTCATCTGAATAGATTTTTTCAACGCTTTATTGCGGCTCAAAGTTACAATATCCCCTTTTTAAAAGAAAAAGAAAAAATAACCTTATTCGAGTTGATACATGCTACATGGAAAACGCCACGGGCTCTAGCCGCAAAATCTCGAGTCAGAAAAAATAGCTTTTTTCGTTACTTTACCCAATGTGTCCAAATAGATAATACACTGGGTGCTATTCCTCGAGTGCAACTTTTTGACGCTCAGCAGGCACACCACAAGAGTGCAATGCACTATCAAACACTGGATAGTGATCGTATTCGTTATAAAATATTTGACGCACACAATCGCTACCTATCTCGCCTTATTGATGCAGCTCGCCAGGCCGGGCTATATAGCTATTATGACCTGTTCCTAAAAGAGCACACTGTAAACCTTATAGAGACCACCACCAAAAAAGCGGAATACTTGTTATCGCAACCTGGCTGTATTAGTCAGTTTCAATTAGATAATACAAAGCACAGTAGCGATAAGATCTGTGTTGAAGCAATTAAATTTGGAAGCAGACGCTCAATAGAAGATAACTACGTTAGTGAGTTTTTTTTAAAGCTAGATAAATTAACTAGACCGCCTAAAACACTGTCCTCGCTAGATAATAGTTCGGATAGGCCTTCTCTAATGTATAGAACTGAGCTATGCGAATACTATAAAAATGCGACTTATCGTATTGCATTTTTATTTATTGTGCTTACAGGCGCCAGACCCACTCATAGTATAAGTATACTATCTGACTATTACTCAGGCGGTGATATTGCTTTTATTAAAGATAAAGGGCGCTATAGGCAACTCATACTTTGCGACTATTTGCAGAATGAGATCGAACAGTATTTAAAATTTCAATCTGCTGTCCGTAAGCAACTTAATTCACACTTCGACATGAATGAATTGTGGTATGAAATTGATATTAATGGCGCTCCAGAAGCCCTAACCAGCCGCAAGCTGCGCTTATTCATGCACCAACTTTGGCCGAATGTGGTGCCGTATCAATTGCGTCACTTTTTTTGCTATTGTGCTAATAGTCATACAGCCTCAGAAAAGTTATTTGATCAAGATATTGATCGCCTCATGGGCCATGAAAAACTTGGCGAGCACCTCGGTAGCGACTTTATCTCTCCTGCTAACTTTAGTGCGTTAAAGGCCTATTTAAACACACTTCCAAAACGCTTAATGTTAAAGGAAATGACTTATGCATGAGCGATTAATACATGATTGTGCTGAGACTATTGACGCTTTTTTAACTCAGTCCTGGCCTTTAAGTACTTCACGAGATGACATCATCTGGGTGTTACAAAATAGCTCATTTATGGAAAAGCAAACGCGTACAATAGAGGCCCAAGATCTTCGACTTATAAAAAAGTTGATCAATACCATACCCACAGGAAAAAAAAGAGCGTATCAACTTGCTCTTGATGGCGTACTCTTTTATTTAGGGAGTGCGTGCCAATGGCAAGTACCCGAGAAAGTTGAATCAGCAATACATGATGCAAATAATAAGTGGTTTGAAGATATCGCAAAAGGCTCAGCACAGGCACAGCGCATTTTCTCCCACTACACAGATGAAAAACAACACTTCATTAAAGCAAGAACACCGTTAATGCCATGTTTTATGGCCTTGGTGTTAGGATACGACGCTGCTCCATTGTCACTCACACATATCACTGCAATTTTGAATAATCCAGATTCGATTACTAATGAATCTCCTTACCCTCGCCTTCGCGTTAACCATATAGCCTCTAGCTCAGATGAACAACGCGTAACACACTACCACTTACCACTCATGACTTATCGCATACTTAAAGATTATTATGCACATTCGCTTGAGCCTATAAGCACTAAAGCACTCTTTACAAGGCTAACTCAATATTTACACACTCATGGCTTACCCAAAACGAATAAATTTTTATGGCCCAAACTGTTTCAAATAAGCTGGTATCTTCGCTTTAAGCTTCCGCCAATTTTTATACGAGATCTGGCGTACCCTGAACGCCATATAAGCTACCCTAAAAATATCATACCACCCACATTAAAAACGGATGTAATTTACGCTATCGATTGGAAGGAAAACTGGTTCGATTCACTATCATTATCGACAGAAAAAATAAACTGGACACACACTAAGTTACTTAAGCATATACAAAATCCAAATATAGTCGCCATACCCGCTTTGGATGCTGCTAACATTTTACCACGCTTACTATTTGATTTTACCAAGGACTATATAATTCATGGTGGCCCGCAAAAATCGACTCTTGCCAAGGGAACGATTAGCACTTACACCGCATTGAAAAAGCTACTTGAGCCCTACCCGCTAAGTTACGCAGATGCGATTAGCGAAAATGCAGTTAATACGTGGGCTAAAACAGTTTATGACTCTATCCATTCTAACAATGTAAAAGCAACCTTTTATCGATTTTTGCGCTTTTTAAGCTACCAAGAACACACTGATACGCTCGATTTATCTAGCTTTAGTTCGCCGCTGGCGCCACCTTCAGTAAGCCCTGCTCGCTTAAATGCTGATGAATGTGATTTGCTAATTAAGTCACTTATAAATAACCAAACAAACCACCCTTTGCGTAGTTTATTTTGTGCGATTGCCGCGCTATTAGGCTTTTACGCTATGCTCCGTCGTGGTGAAGTCCTAAGGTTACGTCGTAAAGATATTCGCTTCAAACCAAAAACTGGCCTTATAACCATTACCGTAACAAATACATCAGAAGGCAATACCAAAAGCAATACTACTCGCAAGGTTTACACTACGCTTCCTAAGCAGTACCGCCAGTTATTTACATTTCTCTTTAAAATAAAAAAGAACATGACTCGCGAGCAGCCCTTGTTGGGATTTGAAGGTGAAAAATATCATTCACGGCAACTCTATTATCTATTACCTGTGTCACGTGCGTTGCGTTTTTTATTTGGTTCACACCTTAATTTTCATCATCTTCGCCACAGTGGCGTGCATATATTTATGCTGCAAACCCTGCATTGTGTGAGCGATACACCTGATGAACAACGTGGAAAAACCCCACTTGCGCGTGAAGTCCTATCAAGTAAATCAGTCGCTAAAAGGTTTAATTATTGGCTTGNAAGCCATATTTTTAGATCAAATGGGTCTACAAATCGGTCACATTCATTATAGCACTACACGTTGGTCGTATTTGCACGATATTGACTGGCTACTTCCTATCGTTAGTCGTGCTCATGCACCTAATATTAGCCATAAATATACGCACAGTGAGCTACGCTATTTACTAGGGCTTAACCCTCAATCTAACGATCTATCTCGAATATTAATTAGGCTAAGCCCTGAGTATGCCAGCCAAACCCTTAAACAAAAACAAAGCCAACACGTACAATTATGCGATGACACCATCAGAAAATTCATATTTGGAAAAAAGAGCGAGACAAAACAGAGCCTGTTCAGCAACGAACACGGTTTAGCATGGAAAGATACACTTTTGGATAGCGATAACACGTTACTGGGCTTTATTTTTAATAATATGATTAAAGATAATGCAATGGCCATAGATGCAGTGAGCTTTATTTGGGATAAAGGCGGTAAACACCATATAAAACCTGTCCATAAAAAACAGCGAACGGCTCTTAACAATTTACCTCCCGTCGTACTTTCTGATGATGGTCAGTCTCTGCAAATCACGCTGGCTTGTAATAAGAAAAACGCTAATGCATTTACCACTGCTTTTAGGCATTCCGATTGGGGCTGGTTAACTAGCAAATTTGTATTATCAGTAAATAGAAAAACGAATAATGAGCAAAAAAAAACGCTGCTTAAAAAGCTATTTACTCAAAAGAACGAAACTATTTCACTTATTAAACACCCTATTGGCAAAACAAGATTAACGATTTTGTTAACCCCTAAAAAACAGCTTCCCCCTTGTGTGCTCGAGTATACATTGTCATTCATACAATCTATTCAATTCCAAAAGGATAAAATATGAAAATTATTATCTCTCATAATAACCATGCTCAACTTAAAGAGCTTGCTAGCAAGATCGATACGCGTATTCCGGAAAATAAGGTCACCGCTATTGTAAGTAAAAAAGAACAAACGATAGTCTTCATTGTAGGTAAAAGGCCCTTATTCAATCTGCACAACTTTAAGCTTAGTGAGCAATCAACAAGCCTGAAGGATAAAAAGTATGCTATTGATGCTAGCTTTATAAAACAACTTCCCGATTATTTTACAAGCAAAGTCGATATAGAATTGAATATTCGCACGGATCCTAAGAAAAACCTTTACATGGAACTACAGCATATAAATACAAAACATAATGCAGTCGCACTACGTCGCTGTACATGTAGTGCTGCAGACCCTGAGCATTTAGAGTATCTTAAAGATAATAAAAAAATGAAGCCTTCAAAAGTGTCCAAAGCACTTATTACCAAAGTAGTTGAAGAGGCAACAAAAAGTCTCCCCTTCGAGCTACTTGAATTTAGAAAAGATTGCATACGTATACAGCGTGATGGTGAAGTAAGGGATAAACCTTTATCCGATGCACTTAAACTTGCTACACCACTTACAATTACAGAAGCAATTACCAAGCAGCTCGCTGATTTGTGTGAGACCACAAACAGCAGTGATATAGAAATAAATCAGGCAGGTGATGTACTTACGTTTAAAACAGAAGAGTGTACGGTCACGCACTCATTAGCTGGTATTGAGGAATTTAGAGTAAAAACACCTACAAAAACGAAAACTCTACTTCAATTTGAATTAGATTTTTATACATTTAAAGAAGAGCTCAGGCATTGCATAAAAGCATATAAAATTATCAAAAAAGAAAACCGTGCATTGCTATACCTCAACAAAGAACAAGCGGCAGTTGCATTTTTTACAGACCCTTATGAGTTTGTTCTCCCAATTGAAGTATCCGAAGTTAACGCAGAAAACACTGAAACAGCTTCGGTGTATCACTTTTCGCCCACAGATTTAATCAACATCAAAATTAAAGATTTAGTCGGCGCGAAAACAGCGCAATTCGATATTTTACAAGAGGCAAGTGGTGAACTTAAACTGGGCGTGTATTACGCAAAAGATGACATACTGCCTTCCCACACTATTCCAATTGAAAGAGATGATAGCCAATATAAAAAAGTAGCATCACTGCTAGCTAGCCTCAATAAAAATGACAAAAATAAAGGAGTGAGTGAGCCAGAAGAACGAATAGAAAAGAATGACTTTTTTAACAGTGACTTTGATGATGAGTATTAAAAACAGAAAACACTGGACAAATAAACAGCAGTCATTATATTTGTTAGTAAGATTAAAAAATGTGGCTTTTTACCATTTATTACACCGTGGTATAAAACACAGCCCATAAGTAAGATAAGCAGTTGGGGTAAAGAGGGTGCAACCTCCCTACCCCGTACCGGCTGCGCGACGTTTAAACCTACCCAGCCGATGGCTTAATTCTAGCGAATTCCATTGGTGAGGGATAGATCTATTTATAGATCCATTAACTAATGGAGGCCATTATGGCTCACATTCGCATTCGTCCTAACGGACGTATTCAATTTGATTTACACCTTTATGGGCAACGCTTTCGTGAAGGCACTAAGCTCATAGCAACGCCGGCTAATTTAAAAAAAGCCAATACCCTACTCAAAAAAATGAACGCAGAAATTGATTTAGAAACGTTTCAATACCGTGATTATTTTCCTGAGAGTAAAAAAGTGGCGAAGTTTGAAGCTCTACAGCGCAGTAAACACCCCGATCGCCTTCACCCATTTTTTAACGACTACGCCAATGAGTGGTTCGATCGTCAAAAAGCCAAATGGAAAAGCAGCTACCAAAGCGTAGTACGCAATACCCTCGATACCTATTTGATCCCTGAATTTGGCAATATACTGGTAAGCGAAATTACATTGGCCAATGTAGATTATTTTCGTGAAAGCTTAACGTTGATAGAAAAAAATGGCCGACGAAAGCTCACCAACAAGCGTATTAATGGCATTTTATGGCCACTTATTGCAATTTTAAGCTTAGCGGCTGAAGAGCATAACTTTCCTTACCCTATGCGCCGATACAAAATACTTAAAGAAGAGCGCGCTGACTCTAACCCATTAACGGCTGATGAGGTTCAACGGTTTTTAGAAGCAGCGCCTACACAGTGGCAGGATTACTTTAAAGTGCGTTTTTGGACAGGTATGCGCAGTTGTGAGGTGCATGGCTTACGTTGGGAAGACATTGATTTTAACCATCGTCTTATTCGTATTCGCCATAATTGGGTTAATGGTGAGTTATGTGATGTGAAAACGCCTAAGTCACGCCGCGAATTAAAAATGTGCGATACGCTCTATACACTATTTAACCGCTTAAAAGAGCAAACAAGTAGTGACTTTGTATTTACTCATAAAGACAACCCGCTCGATAATCACTTTGTGAGTAAACAGCTGTGGTATCCCACATTAAAAAAAGCAGGATTAGCACGTAGGCGCCCTTACGAAACACGCCACACTGCAGCTGTGCTGCATATTGCCGCACACGAAAACCCGTTATATATTTCACATATGTTAGGGCATAGCGATACACGTTTATTATTTGAAGTTTATGCGCCGTACGTAGCTAATGCATCTAGGCAGGATGGGTATGCATTTAATGAAATGATGATTGAGCGTGGGATTGCATAAAGCCTAAATCATTCGCCCCTAACTTCTTTGCACATAAAGCGAATATGAAGTTAAGGGCTATATTTTAAGGCTAAAGCTCCAAGGAAAAAGGTCAAAAAATATTACCAAGACTCAATTGATTTCATTAAGCCAGAAAGCATACACGAAATCTCTTTTGCCTCAGCCAACCATTTATCAGCTTGCTCTGCTTCAATTTCGCCTATTTTTACTGCGATATAGATTTGAGATCTCAGCTCCCCACAACTGCCTTTAGAATATGATAAAAAACGGGCGTAATCTTTTGCCGTTTTTCTTTCAAATCCCTCTGCAATATTTGAAGAAATCGACAATGCTGAACGTGTTATTTGATCTTTTAACCCAAACTCTTTACTTAATTTAAAATGCAGGTAAACCTCACAGGCTAAATCAGCTGAGCGCTGCCATACATCAAGATTTTCAAATTGCATAAAAATCTCTTTTATCTAGCTTTCCATCAATTAACTATAGCTTTCACCTTCAAACTTGTATCTTTAATTTTGGCAACATCTTAACTTAAACAACTCCTATAACCTTTTCCCTTTTCCCTTTAATCTTTAACCTTGGACCTTTAACCTTAAACCAGCGCTTTTATTGCACTTGCAATATGCTCAGCTTGCGCTTGCGAGACCACCGAATCGGTAGACTCAACCATAACGCGGATGAGTGGCTCAGTGCCTGATTTACGCAATAAAACACGCCCAGTGTCCGCCAATATACTTTCGGCATCAAGTACAGCTTGCTTTACTGAGTCAGTATTGAGTATTTCATCGGCATTATTTTGTGTTAAACGCACATTTAAAAGTACTTGCGGTAGTTTTTGCATACCCGCTACGTAGTCTTTTAAGGATTGCTTTTGCTGTATAAGCGCGGTTAGCACTAAAAGTGATGCAACTATACCGTCACCCGTGGTTGCATAGTCTAAGTGTAGAATATGCCCAGAGCCTTCACCGCCTAGTTTCCAACCGGTGTTTTTAAGTTGCTCAACAACATAGCGGTCGCCTACTTTTGCGCGCTTAAATGGAATACCCATGTCTTTAAGCGCAAGCTCTAAGCCCAGGTTGGACATAAGCGTACCTACAACACCGCCGTTCATATTACCTTGTAGCTTCGCCGCTTTTGCCAGAATATATAAAATTTGATCACCATCAACAACGTTGCCCGCATCATCAACAAGCATTAGCCTGTCAGCATCACCATCAAGCGCAATACCTAAGTCTGCATTGTTAGCCACTACGGCAGATTGCAAGCTATCTAAATGGGTAGCGCCGCATTGCTCATTAATATTTAAGCCATCGGGTTTGTCATTAATGCTGATCACCTCAGCACCTAACTCAGAATAAACATTAGGGGCAATGTGATACGCTGCACCATTAGCGCTATCGACAACTATTTTTAAGCCTTCAAGGGTTAAGTCTTTGGCAAATATGCCTTTGCAAAATTCAATGTATCGGCCGGCGGCATCGTTAATACGCCTTGCTTTACCTAAGCGCTCTGAGCTTACACACTGCATTGCATCATTTTTTAATGCTTGTTCAAGCAAGGCTTCAATTTCAAGCTCCTGCTCATCGTTAAGCTTAGTGCCAAAGTTATTAAAAAATTTAATCCCGTTATCGTAGTATGGGTTGTGTGAGGCACTAATTACTACGCCGGCATCGGCTCTAAACGTTGATGCTAAATAGGCAACCGCAGGGGTAGGCATAGGGCCAACAAAGGCAACATTAACACCCGCAGCAGAAAGGCCTGCTTCCATTGCCGACTCAAACATATAACCGCTATTACGTGTATCTTTACCGATTAAAATCTCTTTAGTACCGCTTGAGGCTAAAACCGTACCTGCAGCCCAACCAAGTTTCATTGCAAAATCTGGTGTGATAGGGAACGTGCCTACTTTGCCCCTTACACCATCGGTACCAAAATACTTACGTGACATGATTATTCCTTTATAACTGTTTTGTGCTCAATGGCACATATTAAAAATTTTTAACTGCATTATCTAAAAAATAAAGTAACATCGCAAAAAGTAAAAAGCGTGAGTGTTAACTCACGCTTTTTGTAGCCAAATATTACTTTTAATAAGTTACAGTTTTTGACTACATTAAAATAATATTACTTAATATTTACTACGTTTTGTTGCTCTATGCTCAACGTATCTTTCTTGACATTCCATACTAAATCGCAAATACCATCAGTCGGATTAAATCCTGTGGGAGCTTCTAATAAAAGCTGGCGTATTGTTTCATGATCGAAGTTATGACATGCTACGTCGAGCGCTTCTATAAACTCATTAAACTGTGCAAGTGGTAGCATAACCTCATTCGCGGTCATTATGCGTTCGTGCGATGTCTCGCCCACATTATCGCCTATTAGCAGCTCTTCATACAGCTTTTCCCCCGGGCGTAAGCCTGTACACTTTATTTCGATATCGCCGTGCGGGTTAGTCTCACTTTTTACCTCATAACCAGAAAGGCGAACCATTTTAGTTGCCAAATCTTTTATTTTAACCGGCTCGCCCATATCAAGTACGAATACATCACCGCCCTTGCCCATGGCCCCTGCTTGTATAACTAATTGTGCAGCCTCGGGAATGGTCATAAAAAAGCGTGTTATATCAGGGTGAGTTAGGGTTATTGGCCCGCCCTCTTTTATTTGCCTGCGAAACAGCGGCACTACAGAGCCACTTGAGCCAAGCACATTACCAAAGCGCACCATACAAAAACGGGTGTTATGTTTTACACCTTGCTCTTGCGCTAAACCTTGCAGTGCAAGTTCTGCCATACGCTTGGTGGCGCCCATAACATTTGTTGGGCGTACGGCTTTATCGGTAGAGATAAGAACAAACGTTTCTACTTTTGCGTTTACGGCTGCTTTTGCGGCGTAATAAGTGCCAAACACATTATTACGTACCCCTTCCACTACATTGTGCTCTACCAAAGGAACATGTTTGTACGCTGCTGCGTGATAAACAGTGTGTACACCATACGCTATCATTACCGTTTCAATACGGTTTATACGCTGAACCGATCCCATTATCGGCACAAGCTCAATATTTAAGCTATTAGTCGTAATGTATTCACCAAGCTCTTTTTCTATTGAATACAAACCAAATTCGCTTTGTTCAAATAAAACGAGCTTTGCTGGTTTTTCCTTTACAATTTGCCTACAGAGCTCAGAGCCAATAGAGCCGCCAGCTCCCGTGACCATAACCACTTTTTCTTTAATATTCGCAGACATTAAATCTGCATTCGGCTCAACAGGATCTCGCCCGAGCAAGTCCTCAACGCCAACCTCAGCTATTTCTGCCAGTTTAGCTTTTCCCTCAACGACATCAGCCATACCCGGTATTGAAAGCACGCTAATGGTTAAAGGTTCAAGTTGCGCCAGTATTTCTTTGCGCCTTGCGCGTGATGCACTCGGCAACGCCAGTAACACCTTACTCACTTTGCGCTTATTGATCAGCTCATAAATGTTTTTAAAACTGATAACTGGCACACCTTGTATAATTGAGCCGTGCTTTGTTGCATCGTCGTCAACAAATGCCCTAACAAAGTACTCAGGGCCTGCACCTAGCGCAGTAGCGAGCTGGCGACCAGCAGAGCCCGCACCGTAAATAATCACAGCTTCTTTTTTGCTGGTTGTCATCTTGCCAATCATCGCGCGTACCAATACGCGAGCGCCACCGACAGTTAATAAACACAACCACGCAAATATAAACGGCATTGTGCGCGGTATATCAACTCCGACAAAAAAAGCAATGAGCACTAAGGTAATGGTCGTTATGACAGTCCCAAGTACAATGGCCCAAACTGCTTGCGAGTTCATGTACCTAAGAACTGCACGGTATAACCCTAAGCTTATAAACGTGTATAAGCTCACAGGAATTAACAATGCTAATAAAAGCCAATTATCTAAACGTTGAAGTGGCGCTAAGCTATCTAACCGCACAATAAGTGCAAGCCAAAAAGCCAAGGTTATAAAAAGAGAGTCAATACACAGTGTGATTATCCGCTTTTTCGCACGTGATGCGTTTAATATTGAGCGAATGAGACTATCCATAGCACGTTCCTTTGTGGTGTCAGTACGGGCTAACCCCGTATTGAATTTAAAATTAACAATATAGCAACTATAACAAATAACAGGCTAATGTAATTAGCTTTTAATGAGGTTTATTCAGCCAATATTTTTTACAAAAGCCACTGTCTTTAACAATTAACACTGCCTATTAAGTGACTATTGGTGAAAAATGCGGTGGTAAAACGTGCCTAAGGTATGTCTTAGCCTGAGAGACATTTTTAAATTATGGCTTTTAGATTAACCGGTTAAAAATAATATAATAAAGCCTAATAGGCTATACAACAAAGCGTACACTATTTATAATAGCTCACTAGTTCATCTATAAAAGCTGTTGATTGCATTAGAGGTAATTCGTTCACTCCAGCTGCAGCGGCACGACCACCACCTGTATCAAACTTACTACATACATCAACAGCGCCTTGCTTATTAGTAAGAGGGGCTCTAACGCTCACTAAGTAACTGCCTTTGTTATTAAACGTAAATACTGCATGGGCTTTGTTTGGTGACTGATTAGAAAGGTAATTACTTAAAACACCGCTTACTCGGCGAGCCCAAGCTGCATCCTCTAATAAAATTACTTTAGCTGTATCGCAATCATGAAGTATTTGCGCATTAGCGGCTTTTTCCATATCAGCTTTATAAGCTTGCTCAAGAGTATAATAAACTGAGCTCTTATCGTTTATTGCATCAAAAGGCGAGTTATGCTGCAAAAGCAGCTCGAATAATTCTTCTGGAGCAAAGTGTAAATCAGCCACTTCACTTCCGTAGCCGTTATAATTTATGTAAGTACCAAATGCTTTCAACTGTGACTTTTGAAGTTCGGTTAATCCAAGCTTATCGGCCTCGCTATCAGCCTTAGCAAATAAGTTATCACCATAGGCAGCAGTAATTGCCCATAAATGAAATTGTTTATCTATTAAATCACTGACAATTAAACTGGTACACATATTCGCATCTAAATCGATGTGTGCAAATAAATTAGCATGATTAGGTATATCGCCAGCTTTATGGTGATCTACATACATAACACGCGCCCCCACACACAAAGCATCGTGAAGAGCCGGCATATTTTTTTCCATCGAAATATCCAATACCCTAATACAGTCCCCTTCTTGCGGAGTGATTTTTTGCATTAATTGAATATCGCGTTTAACACCCGTTACCTTTATGGTATCTGTCGGGTTTGCTAATTGCAGCTGTAATAAGGCAATAATGCCGTCGGCATCACCATTAAAAATGTCGTATTTCATAATATTCTCAAATACATAAACAAAAAAAGATGCCAATATAACTAAAGGGCACGTAAAAACCGCAGCTTATTGCCACTAACTCGCTTTCCCAGTTGGTAACTTTTAACTATTAGCATTTACAATCTTGTTATTAATTAAATAATCTACAATTTGATCAGCGCACTGCTCAATGGTTTGCTCGGCCGTTTTAACATGTATATCAGGGTTTTCAGGCACATCAAATGCTGAACTAATCCCTGTAAAGTTTGGTATTTCGCCTGCGCGCGCTTTTTTATATAAGCCCTTTGGATCGCGGCTTTCGCAAACAGCAAGCGGTGTATCTATGAACACTTCTACAAATTCACCTTCATTTACTATACTTCGAGCCTGAGCGCGATCAGCTTTAAATGGCGAAATAAACGCAGTAGATACAATAAGGCCCGCATCAACAAATAGCTTAGCAACTTCACTTATGCGGCGAATATTTTCAATACGGTCTTCGTCACTAAATGTAAGCCCTTTGTTCAAACCCATACGCACGTTATCGCCATCAAGCAAATAAGTATGGCAGCCTAACGAAAATAGCTTTGCTTCAACAGCATTTGCCACTGTAGATTTTCCTGAACCACTTAAGCCAGTATACCAAAGTAATACAGGCTTATGACCTTTGTGTTGCTGCTTTTTATCTCGCGACACGGTTTGTGCGTGCCATACTATGTTTTCATCTTGGCTCATTAAAGCACCTTTATTTTAAATTATTTAAAGCCTGAAACTTATAACGCTCTATATTATATTGTTTAGAGCTTGCTCACGTTAGAAGCGTTGCTTCTCATGGCTTTAAAATGTAATAACCAATGTAAAAGCGCAGCTTTTAAACGCCAGCAAGCTGCGCGTCTACAAGTAAATTTAACCACAACGACAATTTTCGCAGTAGGCGTGACGCTTGCTTACGCAATAAATCGAAACATCTACACTTTTAAACCAACGCGCCAGAAAGCTGCGCGTCTACAAAACCCTAACCTATAACGCAGGCGCTAAGCTCTTAACTCAATGTTTTTCAGCTAGTACTAAACGGAAAAAACACAGGTACAAACACCAATACAACAAGTGCATATACCATACTAATAGGTAAGCCTATCTTCACAAAATCGTTTAACCTGTAATTACCAGCATTAAATACCATCAAGTTAGTTTGATACCCATAAGGGCTAATAAAGCTTCCGCTTGCCGCAAAGGCTACCGCCATTACAAAAGGCAATACATCTACACCAAACCCTAAAGCCACGGTATAGCCTATAGGAAACATCAACGCCGCAGCAGCGTTATTCGTTACAAACTCGGTCATTAACCAAGTTACTACATAAACTAATACAAATGCAGTGTACACATACCTAGGGTCATCAAATTGACCAATAAATCCACCTAACGATTCAACCACGCCAGAGTTAACCAGCGCGTTCGAAAGTAAAATAGCTGACGAAACCACCAGCCATATATCAATGGGGAATCGCCTTACCAGCTCATTGGTGGTTAAGCTACGAGTAAATAAAAGGCCCCCGAGCAATAACACCAGACCCTCTAACAAATCTAACACGCCAACAGCCGCCAACGCTATTGTGGTTATAAAGCCACCTATAGAAAACCATGCTCGCCAGCCATTAATTCTACTTTCAGGCTCTACACCGGATAAGGTTAAAAAGTTTTTATTTATATTTGTTCTAGATTTATAATCATCACCCACGGCTAATACTAAAAAGTCACCAGAGCGAATAACCACATCACCTAACTTACCCGAAACCTGCTCGCCGTCACGCCTTATTGCCACTACAGCAGCATCAAACAATGCCCTAAACCCCGTAGTTTTAAGCGTACGCCCTACTATTATACTTTCCTGCCTAACAACTACTTCTGTAAGGTTGCTATTTAAAGTGCCATTTTTTTCAGCAAAAATTTCTAATCCTGAAAACTGCCCTAGCTGCAATAATTTAGTTATGTCTCCGCAAAATATTAACCTATCAGCTGGATGTATTACCTCTGACGGAGAAACAGGGCTAATTAGCCTCCCCTCCCGGACTATTTCAACTAAAAATAAAGACTCTAAATGCCTAAGCCCATTAACCTCAACAGAGCGCCCTACAAGCTCAGAATCTGCAGATACCTTCGCGTCTATAAAGTAGCCTTCAGATGTCACTTTATTTTGTTCTATACTCGGTAACATTCGGGTACAAAAAAACATCGTCAAGCCGCAGCAAAGTACCAAAATAGCACCCACAGCAGTAAATGAAAAAAACGATAACGACTTACCCGACGCCTCAATATACATTGAGTTAACAATCAAATTAGTAGAGGTACCTATTAGCGTAAGCGTTCCACCTAAAATAGAGGCATACGACAAAGGTAATAATAACTTACTGGCAAAATGATGGGGGTTATTACGAATAGGCGAAAGCAGTGTAGCTACAACCGCGGTATTATTTAAAATAGACGAAAAAAAGGTCGTTACACCAAACAACCTAAGCCATGTAGAATGATAACTATCTACAATTGTTTTAGACGCTATAACTCTTAATAAACGCGTTTTTTCAAGCGCTAACGAGCACAACACTAATAAAATTAACGTCACTAGTCCTGGGTTAGCAATGCTCGTTAAAAACTGGTCTTTACTCACTAAATCGCAAGCGATTAAAGCAATAAGTGTTGCACCAAAAACAGCAACTGGTCGCGTTTGTAAAACAATTAAACCTAAAATTGTTAGAGCAAAAATACAAAGCGTTAGATATGCATCTAATGGCATGATTTAAGTAGCCATCCTTAGTTAACCTGAACCCTGGATAATAAACCTATCTCTAGCAGCTATTTTCAGTGCTAACTGCGTTAAACTTACTTGCAATAGGCCAGCTATTGACGCGTAAATTCGCCTTGTTTTCATTGAAAATCTCTGGCTAGAGATAATAAATTTAAATATCACTATAATTCAATATGTTTGTAAGTCTCTTAAACAGAGTTCAGGTTAGTTAATAAAATGCGGGCTTATAAAAGCCCGCTATATCTGAGTAATCTAACGGATTACTTTTACATCCCAATGCGGAAAGTGCTTACGAACTAACGCATTAAACTCAACTTCAAACGCAGAGTGCTCGCTTTTAGGCTTGTTGCCTTTTCCATCTAATGGCTTACGTATCATACCCGCACCAACCGTAACGTTAGTTAATCGGTCAATCACAATAAACGCACCAGTATGTTTATTTACATCATACGCATCAAATTGCACGGGCGCTGTTAATGCAAATTGGCAATTACCAATTTCGTTTAAATTTAATTGTGATGCCTCTTGTTGCTCTAGCGTGTTTACATCAACTTTATAGTTAATAACCTCAGCGTATCCATACACCGATTTACTCCCTACTTTAATTTCGTACTCACGGTCTACATGTAAGGCTTCTTCGGTCATCCATACTACGTCTGCTTCAAAGTTATCAGCTGAGTGTGGCTTTTGATGCGGACGTACCAGCATATCACCACGGCTTACATCTATTTCATCTTCAAGCGTTAGTGTAATAGCCATACCTGCAGATGCTTTTTCAAGGTCGCCATCAAAAGTAACAATTGATTTAACCTTACTCTCTTTACCTGAAGGTAGTGAAGCAACCGTATCGCCAACTCTAATATCACCCGCAGCCACAGTTCCGCTAAAGCCTCTAAAGTCTAAGTTAGGACGATTAACATATTGAACTTGCAATCTAAACTCATCATTTTTTGCGTGTTTAACTTGCACAGTATTAAGTAGCTTCATTAACGTTGAACCAGGGTACCAGCTCATAGCTTCGCTTTCGTTTACCACATTATCGCCACGTAGCGCCGAAATTGGCACAAAACGTACATCATCAAACGAAAGATCCTGTGCAAACTCGCGGTAATCTTTTTTGATGTTTTGATAAACCGACTGCTCGTAACCTACCGCATCCATTTTATTAATAGCGACAACTACGTTTTTAATACCTAATAAAGAGCAAATATAGCTATGGCGACGTGTTTGCACCTGCACACCGTGGCGCGCATCAATTAAAATAATAGCTAAATCACACGTAGAAGCACCCGTTGCCATATTACGCGTGTACTGCTCATGCCCAGGCGTGTCGGCAATAATAAATTTACGCTGATCTGTTGCAAAATAACGGTACGCAACATCAATCGTAATACCTTGCTCGCGCTCAGATTGCAGGCCATCCACTAAAAGAGATAAGTCAAAATCGTTATCAGTGGTATTAAAGCGTTTTGAATCCTTTTCAATGGCAGCCATCTGATCTTCAAAAATCATTTTGCTATCATAAAGCAAGCGGCCAATTAATGTAGATTTACCATCATCCACGCTACCACATGTTAAAATACGTAGCATGTCTTTGTTTTCGTGTACTTTTAAATAAGCTTCAATATCTGTAGCAAGTAAGTTTGGTTGTGTTTGTTCGGTCATTTTAAGTCCTTTATAAGCTGTAAGCGACGAGCTGCTGGCGTCGAGCTACGTGCTTAAATTTGTTTATGTTGCGAGCTACGAGCTACGAGCAACTTTTAATTGTTCTAATCAGACTACCTAGCATCTTCCCAATTAATTCACATTCACTAATAATCGACAAGCTATTTTCTTTTGAAATATAAGCTAGTTCAGTTGCAATCATTAACTGCGTTTTTAATTCGCCTAAAGAGCCCTTTGCTATAACTAAAAAGCGAGCTTTTTCTTTATCGGACTCTCTTTCAAAGCCTTCTGCAATATTGCTAGGAACAGAAACGCCGGCTCTACACATTTGATCTTTTAAGCCAAAATCTTTTAGCTGCTCAAATGTTTTATAAATTTTTATACTTAGGCGAAAACTACGCTGCCAAACCTCTAAATTTTCGTATCTCATAAGCATCCTTGTTTATTACTTTTGGCTACTTACTGAGAGCTAATAGTTGCATATTTAAGCTCGCAGCTCGCAGCTCATAGCTAGAGGCCCTAAGCGCTTTAGAAGTAACCTTCCATTTTTTTCTTTTCCATAGAACCTGCAGAGTCATTATCAATTACTCGCCCTTGACGCTCAGAAGTAGTACAAAGCAGCATCTCTTGAATTATTTCAGGAAGGGTTTGTGCTACAGACTCAACAGCACCCGTTAGCGGGTAGCAACCAAGCGTTCTAAAACGAACCATTTTATTTTGTACTTGTTCGCCCTCTTCAAGCTCCATACGCTCATCATCAACCATAATAAGCGTGCCATCGCGCTCAACTACAGGGCGCTCTTTAGCAAAGTATAATGATGGAATTTCAATACCTTCAAGGTAAATGTACTGCCAAATGTCTAGCTCGGTCCAGTTACTAAGCGGGAACACACGAATGCTCTCACCTTTATCTACTTTACTGTTATAAACATTCCACAGCTCTGGACGTTGGTTTTTAGGATCCCAGCGGTGATTTTTATCACGAAAAGAATAAACACGTTCTTTAGCACGCGATTTTTCTTCATCGCGGCGAGCACCACCAAATGCAGCATCAAAGTTATTCATATCAAGCGCCTGCTTAAGGCCTTGAGTTTTCATAACGTCTGTATGCTTAGCACTGCCGTGTACAAATGGGCTCATGCCCATTGCTATACCTTCTGGGTTTTTATGAACAATTAGATCAAAGTCATACTTTTCGGCCATTTGATCTCTAAACTGGATCATTTCTTTAAATTTCCAGTTAGTATCAACATGCATAAGCGGAAAAGGAATTTTTCCAGGGTAGAATGCTTTGCGTGCTAAATGTAGTAAAACCGATGAATCTTTGCCCACAGAGTAAAGCATTACCGGATTATCAAACTCAGCAGCAACCTCACGCATAATATGAATAGACTCGGCTTCAAGCGCCTTTAGATGAGTTAACTTTTCTTCATTCATAATGTTTGTTTATATCCTAATTTTTTTAATCAAATCCGATTAGTTTTATTCCAATTTTTGATTGCATTAAGCTATCACTTAATTCAACTAACTCTAGTTGCAAGTTTTAGAACAAATTGTAAGATTTCAGAGGCTTTATTAATTTCATCTTCAGTTAGAGTTGGGTGAACTAAAAACATGATTGATGTTTCGCCAAGCTCAACAGCATTTGGTAAGCGCTTTTCTGGGCGAAATGGGGTATTGTCGAAGGCCTTTTCTAAATACACTTCTGAGCAACTACCTTGAAAGCACGGTACGCCGCGCTCTACTATGGTATTTACAATACGGTCGCGATCCCAACCTTTGGCTAAGTTTTCATGTTTAATAAACATATAATGTTTATATTCCGCGTGTTCAATGTAATCAGGAACCTCAACTAAACGAATACAGTCAAAATCACTTGCGGCTTTATCAAGCTGTGCCCCATACGCTTGGCGTTTCGCAGTCCAATCTGACATACGTGTTAACTGTATACGGCCGATTGCAGCTTGCATTTCAGTCATGCGCCAGTTGGTACCAAAGCTTTCGTGTAGCCATCTGAACCCTGGCGGGTGTTCACGATTATAAATTGCATCAAAGCTTTTGCCATGATCTTTATAACTCCACATTTTTGACCACAACTCTTTTGAGCTAGTGGTGACCATGCCGCCTTCGCCGCCGGTAGTCATAATTTTATCTTGGCAGAAACTCCATGCGCCAATGTGGCCAATACTACCAACTGACTTACCTTTATATTTAGCGCCATGCGCTTGGGCACAGTCTTCAATTACATAAAAACCATGCTCTTTACTCAATGCCATTATTTCATCCATTTCAGCAGGCATACCTGCTAAATGCACCACAATAACCGCTTTAGTTTTTGATGTAAGTACTTCTTTTATACTTTCGCCGGTAATTGCTTGGCTATTTAAATCAACATCAGCAAATACAGGCGCAGCACCCGCAGTAACAATACTAGAGGCTGACGCTAAAAAAGTTCGCGGCGTAGTGATAACCTCATCTCCTGCACCTACATTTAACGCTTTGAGCGCAACATCTAATGCAAGCGTACCATTACCAAGTGCTATTGCGTATTCACTATCAGCCCATGCTGCAAATTCTTTTTCAAATTCACGACCTTCAATGCCAGTCCAGTAATTAACTTTGTTTGATAAAACGACGCGACTTACAGCATCAGCCTCGTCTTGAGTAAAGCTAGGCCAAGGGGAAAATGGGGTATTTAACATGATGTTCCTATTAATTCCATATAGAAATGAGGTCTAATTTAACGCGGTACTGCAGGAGAGCCAAATACAGTAACGTTATTAGGTGTATTTTTTACAACGGTGCTACCAGCTCCAATAACACAATTATTACCAATTGTTATTAACTGCCTCACTTGGCTGCCAATACCAACCCAACTTTTGCTGCCAACAATAACACCGCCCGCTAAAGTAACATTAGGGCAAATATGGGTAAAATCACCAATAGTACAGTCATGTTCAACAACTGCTGAGGTATTGATAATGCAACCCTGCCCAACTTTAGCAAATGCATTAATAATAGCACCGGAAAAAACCACAGTTCCCTTAGCAATTGTTGCGTACTGACTAATAATTGCGGTTGGATGAATTAACGTTATGAAGTTAAAATTACTTTGTTGTAATAGCTGCATTTTTTGTAAGCGAATATCATTATTGCCAATAGCAATAACAACATCGGCAGGTGCACTACGAGTATTAGTTAGGGTAATTAAATCAACACATGTGCCATATATTGGCCAATGCTCAATATGAGTTTTGCTTGGGTAAGCGTCATCATAAAACTGAACCGTAAAACCAAGTTGCTCGGCAATGTCGGCAACCACCTTACCATGTCCGCTAGCACCAACTATCGCTAACTGTTTAGTCATTATTAGAGCCTTTAAATGGCTCGATGGTTACGTGCCCATCAGCACTTATACCTTCACGAACAAACACTTTTTTTACGGTAAGTAATAGTATTTTAAAATCCAGTAGCAAGCTTTGGTTGTCAACGTACCACACATCAAGCTTAAACTTTTGCTCCCAGCTAATTGCATTTCGGCCATTAACTTGTGCCCAACCAGTTATACCTGGGCGAACATTATGGCGGCGCGCTTGCTCAGCATTATAAAGCGGTAAATATTGCACAAGCAGAGGCCTTGGCCCTACTAAGCTCATATCACCTTTTAATACATTAAATAAACCTGCTAGTTCATCTAAACTAGTCGAGCGTAAAAAAGCACCAAATGGAGTCATACGCTCATCATCAGGCAGTAAATTACCTTGCTTATCTTTGCCGTCTAGCATAGTTCTAAACTTCATCATTTTAAACACTTTACCGTTCAAACCAGGTCGGTCTTGAGTAAATAGAATAGGCGAACCCAATTTAAAGCGTATAAGCACAGCAACAACAATTATGACTGGTAGTAAAGTAAGTATTGCCCATAGGGCTACTAAAAAATCAAATAGCCGCTTCATTAATGTAACTCCATTATTTTCAAAAGTTCAGCATTAACTTTATGTACATCAAATTTATCTTCAACCATTTCCCTGCTTGCTTTTGCCATTCGTTGCCATTCGGCTTGGTTTTCAATAAACCAAGTCATTTTTTCAGCAAGTTGTTCCACATTTGATTTTTCAACTAACCAACCATTTTCACTATAAATAACCGTTTCTCTACAGCCTGGTACATCAGTTGTTAATATTGGTCGCCCTGTTGCCATAGCTTCTAACACGGTTCTTGGTAAACCCTCGTGGTAAGAAGGTAGAACAAAAATACTACACCCTTCAATAAAAGGACGTACGTCATCCGTACCGCCTAAATAATCAACTGAGTTATTTTGATTTAAGCTTGTTAGCTCTTCTAAAGAGATACCATCTGGTGAAGGATCTTCTGGGCCAACTAATTGAAATATTGCTTCAGGATATTTTTGTTTAACAATATTGGCCGCTTTTATATATTCTCTAATTCCTTTATCACCTAATAACCGAGCAATTAGTAAAAATGTAGGAGTAGATGGTAAAGGTTTAACTTCAAAATGCGTTATATCAACACCAGATCCATTAACAACTGCAGTTTTATATTCAGGCACTATACCTAAATCAATAAAAACCTGCCTATTGTCCGGGTTTTGGAAAATAATTTTATCTGCTCTTTTTAAGGCTGTTTTATACAGAAATATAACCAACTTCATTAAAAGGTTTTTTTTCCAGCCCCCTTTTTGAAAAGCAAACCCCAAACCAGTAACTAACGCATAAAACCGACAATTAGGCAAACAACGAGCAGCAAAGGCACCCCAAATAATTGGTTTAATGGTATAAGCTAAAATTACGTTTGGTTGCTGCTTTTTAAAAATATTATGCAGTGCCACAAAAGTTTTAAAGTCTTGGGTTGGGCTCAAACCACTTCTGTTAACGGGGTAATCGATATATTCTGCACCTAGCTCTTCAACAGAGCTAATATCACTAGTATTAGCACCTGATGTTAAGGCTACAACCTGGTTATCTTTACTTTTAATATGCTGAAGTAACTTCCCTCTAAAGTTATGTAAGGACGAAGGGAGCGTACCTATAACTAATACTTTCAATTTTTATTCACTAACCATTGCTGTAACATCAATATATTCCATAACTCATACTGATGATTAAATTTACCTGACTTATGCTCTTTCCAAATTTTTTGCACTGCATTATAGTCCATACTTCCACTCAAAATTATTGACTTTTCACTTAATAAACTTTCGGCCCATTCACGTAGATCACCTCTAAGCCAATCACTTATAGGAACTCCAAAACCTGCCTTAGGCCTTTTCATTAATGTATCAGGGACATATTTCGAAATAATTTTTCTTAAAGGATACTTAGTCTGCCCATTATAAATTTTATGCTCAAAAGGAATACTCCAGGCAGCTCGAAAAACATCATTATCTAAAAATGGAACCCTTGTTTCTAGACTGTTAGCCATAGAGGCTCTATCAACTTTAGTTAAGATATCATGTTGCATATAAGATAAAGTATCTTGTATCATCATCTTCTCAGATGTATTAAAATTTTCATCTTCAAATATAGCTTTTGATAAAATATTAACATCTCTACCTTTTAATAAAAGTTCTCTATGGGTTACAGAAGTACTAATAAGGTTTTTATATAGCTCAAAACCATTTTTAGCTGCAAAAGCTCCTGCAAATTTGTGTACCTTATCCCCCAAACGATTAAAATCAAAGCGGTTCCCTAAAATTAACTTTAAGAAAAAAGCTAGTTTGTCATAGGTTTTTGGGCTAATACTAGTAACTGCACTTCCAAACGTTTTTCTCAAAGAAAGTGGATACCTCTCAAATGACGCTTCTAATCGGCTAGCTAATAAATGACGGTTATACCCTGCAAATAATTCGTCACCAGAATCACCAGTTAAAGCAACTGTTACATTTTTTTTCGCAAACTTTGAAACCATAAATGTTGGTATTTGAGAAGAGTCAGCAAATGGCTCGTCGTAAATAGATTGTAGCTTAGGTATATAATCAAGCATATCTTTAGACTCTAAATATAACTCATGATGGTTAGTGCCTAAAACTTTAGCAACTTCTTTAGCATGATGCGCTTCATTATAGTTATCATTATTAAATCCAATTGAAAATGTATCTATTGGTTTACTTGCTTGCTCTTGCATAAGTGCAACGATGCATGTTGAATCGATCCCCCCACTAAGAAAAGCACCAAAAGGTACGTCTGAATCCATTCTTAGTTTAACGCTATTTTTTAAAGCATTTTCTATTTTATTAATCGAGCCTTTCAGGTCACTTTCTTGTTCCGCTTTAGCATTGCGGATTTCATCATGAATATTCCAGAAAGGTATCGCTTTCTCTAAGGAGCAGGTCTTGATATCAGCTAAGTCTATTTCTAAATAATGGCCTGCAGGCAATTTAAAAACTTCGTTGTAAATACTATATGGAGCTGGTATATAACTATATTTTAACTGTGTTGCTATTGAATTATGGTTTAAAGTTAAACTTGGTTGAAATATTTCGATAGGTTTAAGCTCTGATGAAAATGCAAGTGATCGGTTATCATTGTATACATATAATGGCTTTTCCCCGAACCTATCTCTTGCTAAAGTTAAAGTGTCTTTTACTTTGTTATATAATGCAAACGCAAACATCCCATTTAACTTCTCTAATGTAGCCTTAATACCTTTTCTACTTATATACTCTATTAGCACTTCAGTGTCTGAACTACCTTTCCAGAATACATCTTCATCAACCACAAGCTCTGCTTTTAAGTCTTTATAGTTATAAATTTCACCATTAAAGACTATGGTATACTTTCCACATTGACTGTGCATTGGCTGAACACCTGTAGGGCTCAAATCATGAATAGCTAACCTTAAATGGGCTAGATATAAAGAGTTTTCCAAATTATTAAAAATACCATTTTGCTCAGGCCCTCTATGGTTGATACTTCTAGCCATAGATTTTATCAACTCAGTTTTAACACTAAGATCTTTTCCCTGATTCACTTCAAAAAAACCAACAATACCACACATAAAATAACCTATTTAATATCTTTATATCTATTTTGACCAGAAAAGCATGCAAAGTAGAAAATTGATATTTCAATCCAAAATACGAAGTGCCTCGCTGAAAAATGGAACATAGTTCCAATAATATAAGCAGCAGTAAACCCTGCCACCCAAAAACGCCTAACTCTTAACATTTGAATGAAGTAAATAATCATCACTGTATATAAAAACAAGGGAAAAAAGACACCAAACTGCGTAGCTAAGTCCAAAAAAGTATTATGAGCCTCTTTTCCCTGCCAAGGCTGATGCAAACCTGAGAACGAACCGGCTCCATAACCAAAGAACGGAGAGCTCTGGATAACGGTAATAGCGTTAGAGAATAAGCTTAGCCTAGTCCCTCCCTCATCTGCGCTATACCAAGAAATAATTATCGCTTCTTTAAGGTAAACAAAGCAAAGTACAGAAAAAACAATTAAAAATACTGAGCCTAATATAATACCAACAGAAATGCTGTAACGTTTATAGAATATCAGGTGTGAGGCTATGTAGATTACCACACTAACAAAAATAGAAAGGTTGTAAGCATCGCTCCCAGTTTTAAGCATAATAAATATAAGTATTGGAAATATAAAAGCTTGCCACTTAGATTCTAGATATATAGATATAAGTAAAGATAAAGAGGTACCATAAAACAGTAATTGATTTGGGTTATCTGCCCCACCTGAATAACGCCCACTACCAATATCAGTAGCTAAGAAAAATAAGTTTGATACTATAAATGTAAGTGAGAATATGTAAGTTACAATTTTAAAATTAAATCCTGACTTTTGTGCAAAAAATAAAATTATTACAAATAATCCACCTAAAAAATATGACAATAAGTATAGTGGCTCTGACTTACTAACATCAGATGTATAGCTGACTATAGTTATCACTGGGAGTATAATTATAAAAGTGAATACTAAATATAAATTAAAATATTGAACTCTTCCTAACTTAAAGTTTAATATTTGTCCGTAATATGCTCTAATTAAAATCAAAAATACGACAGAAAAAAGCAACTCAGAAATGCCTACAGGGCCTAAAAATCTATAACTAGTTAAATAACCAGTCCCCAATGCAAGGCCTAAGAAAACTTCAGCGATATTATCTTTTAATTTTTTTAAGGTCATTTAAATACAGCGCCACAGCTATAGGAAATAAAAAGGTAGAAATATAAAATGACTTCATGACTTTAAGATCATGTAAATAAAAACGGCTTAAATTTACCTTTACCTTTACTTTATTTATCAAACCTCTCGAGACTAAATGAGCTCGCTCATAAAATTTAACGGTACTTTTAGCGTTATTAGCCCTATGTTTGATATTATTTCTACTGATACCATCAGTTTGATATTCTATTATCGATAATGGCTCATTTATAAACAAAGTTTTGTATTTACAACCAATTCCTAACCAAGAGTATTCCGGTGCCATATATCTTTCATTTTGAGATAAATCATATTTATACTTTTTATGTATATCAGTAATTATACATTCCCATTTATCACCTTTTATTCGGTTGTTAAAGCGATCGATATAACTAGCTCCCATTTTGGGCATCCTATTATAGTCTTCACCTACAACAGAACCATCTGCGTAAATTTTCAAACAAGAAACAGCAGCATAACTTGCTTTATGAGTGTCAGGTATTGATAACCATTCAGAGTATATTCTTTCTAAAGCATCATCAACACACCAATCATCACTATCAAAAACTAAAAAGAAAAAACCATCAGCTATCTCTAATGCGCTATTTATAGCTGAAACCTTCCCTTTATTTTCTTGGTATAGGTATTTTATTTTAAAATCAGCCTCCTTTTTATAAGACTCTATTAATTCTGATGTATTGTCATTCGAACCATCATCAATTACTATCCATTCAAAATCTCTAATACTTTGCATCATGAGAGAGTCATAGACTCGATGGATTAAGCTAGCTCTATTATAAGTCGGTGTGAATACGGTGAATTTCATTCTGAACACTTATTTAAAGTTGATACTAATTGAGTCTGATATAGTAAATAGAATAAAAAGAAACCATATAGACTTAAAAACAAAAAGGACAGAAACGTTAGGTAAGTTTCAAACTCGATATTATTACCTTTCGCAACTATTGTTAATAAAATAAAGCTAACAATGCTGAAACAATCAAATAACATTCTTTCAAATTGTAAATTTATCACTAGCCAAACCTTTGTAAAGGAGTGAGCAATAAAAGCACCACAACGCCAAATTAAAACATAACTCAACACAGTCTCTACTCCCTTCCAAGAGTCAGGTGCCATGAAAGGTAGAACAATATGTTTAACTAAAAAGTACACAGTTATAAAACATATAATTGAAGAAGGGATATATTTTATCAAATAAGATTTTAGTTGCTTATGTAAATTTATGCCTTCCATTTTCAATGTAGTGAACTTGGAAAATACAATTTCAGACACACTTGACGATATAAAGCCAGCTGGTGCAGATATTAGCTGGTATGTTAACCAGTATAATGCAACATCTGTTTTACTATATAATGAACCTATCACTATTATGGGTAAGTTTATGAGTAGTTGATTTAAAAAACCTGACAAGGTCTCCCAAAGAGTATGCTTTTTATTTTCTCTTATTGTTTTGAGGCTTAAATAAATATCTAGCTTAGGTAATATAAACTTAAAAGATACTTTATAGTTATTAATATTTTTATATATAACCAAGCCTATAAGTAGGAAAAGCAAACTTAAGAGTTCACTTATAAAAAGAGCTTTTTCACCAAGTGGGAAAAAAACTAATTTAAATAATGCTGCAAGGAAAACTTTTCCACCTAAATAAAAACCCAATAGTGAAAATAATTTATACTTTATCAATAGAGACTTGTTAAATAAAAAGCTTGCAAAAATAGCTGTTTGAAAAATTAGAAAAAAGCTAAACCAAAGCCCATTATAATTTCCTCTTAGAATAACAAAGTAAAATAACGAAATTAAAGGTATTAAAAGAACAATTAAAAATAGTATGCTACTTAGTGGCTGATAAGATATACCTTCATAGCTTTCATCAACAACTAGCCTTGTGTCTAATTTAAATAATATACACATAGAGAAGATATTAAAAAAAGAATAGAGCATTGCAAAGTTGCCGATCTCAGACTGAGAATAAAACCCTGTCCAAATAGGTAAGAGTGCAAAAGCTAGAGCTTGGAAAAAGGCACTTGAACCAACAAGTTTGAAAAAACTTTTATAAAGCTTATCGCCAGACATAATCAATCAACACTCTAAACCCATATATAATTTTAGATAAGTTTATCTCATATTTCGGCCGCGACTTATTACTTGGTTTCGATAAACATTTCAAAGCACCGTTTAAATCACCTTTAGCATTAATAGTTGTCCAAAAAGTTTTAAAGTCCTTTTCTATATTTTCAATATTAATAGTTAACTTGTTATCTTTAGATTTTAAAAAACATTCTATATTGTCATTCACGACCTCAACATAATCATGGCAGCTTTCAAGGTTATCTTGCCGACTACTTTTCATCAAGATCCCACTAGAAAAAGCTCTAACTATAGAGTACCTTAAGTACCAACGACGATTATATGATTCAGCTACAAGCTGAGGGCTTCTTTTCAAGTGTACATACAAGACGTCATCTCTTTCAAAGCGCTTATCCAAGCTACCTAATAGCCATGATAAGCGGTTGTCCGCTTCTATATGGTTATCAGGATAATTAAGCTTTTTACTAGCAGTCATGCCTATTCTAGTTTCGTGCCCAGATGTATAATTTTTTATAAATGAACATGCTTTTGCCATGTTATGTGAACCGGTTCTACCTGTACAAATTATAAAAACCCTCATTTTAAAGCCCTTCCATTTACACCTGAATAATTCTCTTGCTTTTCATTCGAATCATATAGCTCTTTATTTCTAGATTTAAGCTTCACAGAGCTAGAAGCAACATGTATTTCACCTTTTTTAATTTTACCAGCTACCACTGCGCCAGCACCAACAATTGCACCATCCTCTATTACGGCTCCAGGTAAAATAACAACATTCATGCCAATCCAAACATTTTTCCCAATAATAACTTTCTTCAATCGAAGTCGCTCATCATAAGGTAAAGAGGTCCCTTCATATTCATGGCTGCAGGTGTACAAAACAAGGTTTCGACTGATATGAGTATTATCACCAATTTCAAGCCCGCCTTCAGCTTTTATAAAACCGCCACCACCAATATGTACATTTTTACCAATTATACAATTATTAGCAGAATGGATAATAAGCTTACCATTGATCTTAACCTCTGTACCCCAAACACCGCTAAAGTAGTTTGAAAAGTAAGCTTGGGATGATAACTCTATTATTTTCTCAGCTCGGCTAAAAATATAACCTAAAAACCTAAATACTATTTTCATATATTCGTCCCTATATACCAGCCAACAGCGACTTTTATCCCTCTAAAAAGATCATACTCGGGCTTAAATCCAAGAACTTCAACCGCTTTATTTATATCCGCTTGAGAATGTCGAACATCACCCGCTCTGAAGTCACGATATATTGGATTTTGGCTCGCATTTACATCGCACTCTTTAAGTGCAGACTGTATTGCTTTATATAAATCGTTAAGTGTTGTGCGGTCACCTACTGCTACATTATAAACTTCATCTTTAGCTTCTTCTGACGCAGTTGCGGCAAGAATATTCATTTGCACTGTGTTTTCGATAAAACAAAAGTCGCGACTTGTTTCACCATCACCATTAATAAATACATCTTCGCCTTTTATCATATCTGCAGTCCATTTAGGTATTACGGCAGCATAAGCACCATTAGGATCTTGGCGCTGACCAAACACATTAAAGTAGCGTAAGCCAATAGTTTTAAAACCATAGGTTTTGGTAAATACCCCTGCATATAGCTCATTTACGTATTTAGTTACTGCATAAGGAGAAAGTGGATTACCTATATTTTCTTCTACTTTAGGCAATGCTGGATGATCGCCATAGGTAGAGCTGCTTGCTGCATAGGTAAAGCTTTTTACTTTAGCTTCCTTAGCGGCTTGCAACATATTTAAAAAACCGGTGATATTAGCTGCATTCGTTGTTATTGGATCAGCAATTGAGCGTGGTACTGAACCAAGTGCAGCTTGGTGTAATACGTAATCAACACCTTCACCATTATTAGCTAATGCTGTTCCACAATCTTGATAATTACGAATATCACCCTCAATAAAATTAAAGCCTTGCCATTGCTCTGCAGTTACTAAGCTTTTTACTTCATCAAGGTTATGCTGATGGCCCGTTGCAAAGTTATCAAGCCCAACTACTTTTTGATTTAACTTTAATAAATGCTCTAAAAGGTTTGAGCCAATAAAACCAGCAACTCCTGTCACTAACCAGATTTTAGGAGAGGCTAATAATTCAGCTTTAATTTGTTCGTAACGAGTCATCTTGATCCTTTATTCGAGCTTCGAGCTTCGAGCTTCGAGCTTCGAGCTTCGAGCTTCGAGCTTTAAATAATAAAATTCTGCTTCAATAAAACAATAGGGAATGGCAAAAATTGAGCTTTTATCTTTCCCCCTTTAACCGAAGTTGTTTACAACCGCATATCTACGCTTTGTTTTGGTAGTACATATTTTAAGTCGTAAAGTACGTGTTCCGCTTTACCTAATGCACGAATTTGCTCTGCGCCCATTTCTTTAAATTCGTTATGACCTACAGCAAGAATGATTGCATCGTAGTTATTTTGTTTATGCTCTGTGGCTAAGCTTAAACCATATTCATGCTCAGCTTCATCGTTTGAGCACCATGGATCAACTATATCAACATTAATGTTATATTCTTTGAGTTCTCTTACTATGTCGACCACTTTTGTATTACGCAGATCTGGGCAGTTTTCTTTAAACGTTAAACCCATTATTAATACATTTGCGCCGTCTACATGAATACGCTTTTTAAGCATATTTTTAACCAGTTCAGACACCACATGTTTACCCATACCATCGTTTAAACGACGACCGGCTAAAATCATTTCTGGGTGGTAGCCTACGCTTTGGGCTTTATGCGTTAAATAATACGGATCAACACCAATACAATGTCCGCCAACTAATCCTGGACGAAATGGTAAAAAGTTCCATTTAGTGCCGGCTGCTTCTAACACTTCAAGCGTGTCTATATCTAGCTTATTAAAAATAATTGAGAGCTCATTAATTAGAGCGATGTTGACGTCACGTTGAGTGTTTTCAATTACTTTTGCAGCTTCAGCTACTTTAATCGAGCTTGCTTTATGTGTACCGGCAGTAATTACTGACTTATAAAGTTGATCTACTTTTTCAGCAATTTCAGGGGTTGAGCCTGATGTAACCTTTAAAATATTAGTTACACGGTGCTCTTTATCACCTGGGTTAATACGCTCTGGAGAGTAGCCGGCAAAAAAGTCTTTATTAAATACAAGGCCCGATACACGCTCAACTACTGGTAAACATGCCTCTTCTGTCGCACCAGGGTAAACAGTAGACTCGTAAATTATTATGTCGTCTTTTTTAACTACTTTACCAAGCATTTCGCTGGCTTTAATCAGCGGTGTTAAATCTGGTTGTTTATGCTCATCAATAGGTGTTGGTACAGTAACAATGTATAAATTACAACTTTCTAAATCTGCGACAGCAGAAGAAAAGCTAAGTTGTGGTGAATCTTTAAGCTCTTCGTCACTTACTTCAAGGGTAGAGTCATGGCCGGCTTGTAACTGTGCAATGCGAGCCTGATTAATATCAAAGCCTAAAACAGGACATTTTTTACCAAACTCTACAGCTAAAGGAAGACCTACATAGCCTAGGCCGATAATGCCAATTTTTAGGTCCGTTAATGAATCGTGCATATGTACTCTCTTTATCTAGTTATACATCTTCGAGCTTGTAGCTTCGAACTTGTAAATGTTAAATTGAAAATTAAGTTTTATCGAAAAGCGTGAAATGAAATCTAGCCTATTATTAGAAGTGCTTAAAAACCCTTTATACACTTTTAGGTAGGCACAACATTTAAAGTTCACTACTTTCTTTAGTGGCCAGCTTAGTTAAATACACTGCTCTTACAAACAAAGGAACTTGTGTTTTAGCAAGCGTACACCTCAGGGATAAAATTATCACCTGAGACACTTTTTTCCATTTTGAGACAGTCAACTTTCACTATCTCATTGTAATTACTTGATTTAGTACTTTTTATAAAAAGTGCCCAATAGGCCCCCTAAAAAACTACTTATCACTCTTATATTCATAGTTGTAATAACCGTAATATCCATAAGCATTGCTAGCCTTTTTAACTACACCATTAAAGACTAGTCCTTTTACATCTATTCCATTTTGCTCAAAACGGTTACGGGTAAGCTCTATTTCGCGTAAGTGGTTTTGTCCAAAGCGAGCCANGGCTGGGTCGGTTACTGCAAGTATTGGTGGTGTATCTATAATTACTATGTCGTAAGCGTTGCTTACTTCTTCAACCAACTTGCTAAAGTTGCTGTGCATTAACAGCTCTGATGGGTTTGGTGGTATTTGCCCGCGGGTAATTACATTTAACCCTTCTACTTTGGTCGTTTTAGTCACTTGCTCTAGGTTCAAACGCCCCGATAAGTAATCACTTAGGCCGTCATCCCACTTTAATCCAAACTGTGTTTGCAAATAGCCTTTACGCATATCAGCGTCAATAATAAGCACTTTTTTACCACTTTGTGCGAGTACTGAGGCTAAGTTAACCGAAATAAACGATTTACCCACACCTGGGCTTGGACCCGATATCGCAATAATGTTGTTTTTAGCTTCCATCATCGCAAAATGTAAACTGGTACGGAGGCTTCGTAGTGCCTCTACAGATAAGTCGGCAGGGTTATCGAGCGCTAGTATAGTTTTAGCTTTTATGGTTTTATTTTTTCGTGCTTTTGCAAAACCAGTTAGCTTATCTTGGTATTCTGAGTGGGGTACACTAGCGTAAACAGGGATACCCAACGCCTCAATCTCACTTGGGTCTTCCACCCCTTTGTGCATTGCTTTTTGTATAAGTACAATTGCAACACTTAGCATACCACCAAGCATAGTCGCCATAACCACTATTAACGCTTTTTTTGGCTTTACTGGTTTGCTGGTGTTTACCTCAGCGTAATCTATAACACGTACATTACCCACCGTACCTGCACGTACAATGTCAAGCTCTTGGGTTTTGCTGAGTAAGAGTGTGTAAATTTGGTTACTCACTTCAACATCACGCTTCAAACGTAGTAGCTCCTGTTGCGTTTCAGGTAGACTACCAACTTCCCCAATTAACTGATCTTTTTGCTTTTCGACTGCTTGAATTTGCTCAATTATGCCTTGATATGCAGGGTGATTTTTCTTGAATTTACGGCCAAGCTCTAAGCGTTTCAGGTTTAGCTCTTGCAGCTTAGTCTCAAGCTTTACTACTTGCTCAAGCACACCTTGGGTTTCAAGGGTTATGTTTATTGACTGACGTTTAATTTGGTAGTCGTTAAAACGCTGTTCTGCGTACTCAAGTTGTTTTTTAATTTCGGGTAATTGTACTTCTAAAAATTCTAGCGACTTTTGTGCCTCAGCACTGTTGCGCTCTACGTTGCGGCGAACATAAATAGCAGCCACTTTATCAAGCACTTTTTCAGCATAACTTGGCTTGGTGCTTTGCAGGCTTAAATTTATTATGCCTGAATCTTTGCCTTTTTCACTGGCACCAATAGCGGCTTGTAAATCAAGTATTGTATTTAGGCGATCATGGCGTGTAAGTAAAAACTCGGTGCCTGGGCGCGCATTAAGCTCGCGTACTGTTAAGTTAAACTTACCATTGATAAGCTCCTCACCTACTTTACCAGCGAGTATTTGTTCGCCATCAGCATTTAAAAGCTCCACGCCGTTATTTGTTTGTGCTACAAGTGTAAAGGTCTTATTAATTGCAGAGCGAGGAACATCGAATCTAAATATATTTATGCTTTCGCCACCCCAAGCATAGCTACTTGCACCAAAACTTGGCTCGGCTAGGTCACCCTCGCTCATTGGCATAAATTTTCGGTAAGCGCGATTACCAATAAATGGGAATAGCTTAGGCTCTGCTGTTATATCTAGCTTCAGTGTATCTACTGCTTCACCGATAACGCTGCGCGATTTAAGTAGTTCTATTTCTGTTACTGCGGCTGATGTACTCTCGAACATACCGGCCATATCGTCAAACCCTGGTACCGATGCACTGCCATCTTCTACCTGGATCATAGCGGTTGCTTGATAAACTGGTGTGCTTAACACCGCATAAACAATCCCTACAAACATAAATAACGCGGTTATACCTGCTATAAAATATTTGCGGTCGAGTAATGCACCGAGCAGTGCCATTAAATCAATTTCTTGTGAAGGCTGTGCGTTGTTACTTTTATTATTAGGCTGAGCAGTCATTAATTTAGCCATTCCTTATAAATACTTTTGCCAAGCGCTACACGCGCTATCGATTAATCTATACACGTGTTCAAAAGCCTCTTGGCTTTGGCGGTAGGGATCAGGGATTTCAGTGTCGTTAATCCATTTACCTAATAAAAAGGTTTTACCGCGTGCCTCGGGGTAACGCGCATGTACATCGTTTAAATGGCGCTCTTCCATTACTAAAATAACGCTATTTTGCGCAACTAAGCTTGACGATAACTGCCTACCTTGATGGGCATCCATATTTACACCATTTGCTAGGGCAATTCGCTTTGCTGTGGTATCGGCAGGNTTTCCCTTCAAGTGCTGTTAACCCAGCCGACGATACTTTAATATTTTTACCTTCAAGCTTTTGCTTTAACACATATTCACCGGTAGGACTGCGGCATATGTTACCAGCACATACAACTAAAACTGAATCAAACATAGCGCTCCTTAATTCGCAGTAATATCATCTACACTATCTACGGTAGCTATAGATGGTAATAATAAACTTATTACGCGGTTCCAACGTGCAAGCGGTGCTGAGGTTACGTATACAATATCGCTTGGCTGCAGTTCAAACTGTTCCGCTAATACCATAGCTGCGATATTTTTTGCATGTAGTTGATATACGTTAGCTATATAGCCCGTTTGCTCTACGTCACTTTTACGCAGTACAAAAACGCCGTTTGCATCGGCGGTTGCTTCATTTAAGCCACCCGAATCACTTAATGCTTCGGCTAAGTTTAAACCATAGCGATTAAGGGTCACTGACCCTGCTTTTTTTACATCGCCTAGTACAAATATTTTTTGCGCATCGTTACGGCTTACATGCACTATGTCGCCGTGCTGTAATAAACGATTTTGCGAAATGTCCCCATTCGCATAAAATTCATCAAGCTGAATGACTTCTGTTTTATCGCCACGGGTAAAAGTAACTGTGCGCCAATCGGCTGAATCAGTTAAACCGCCGGCCTGATTTAGTGCGTCTATTAAGGTAAGTGGTATTTCGGTTACAGGGTAAACGCCAGGTTGTTTAACCTCGCCTGTTACATAGGCTTTTTGACTTCTAAAACCCACTACTTTTACATCTACTTGTGGATCTTCTATTACGCGGCTTAAGCGCTTTACTAAGTCCTCACGTACTTGGCTAATTGTTCTGCCTGCGGCAGGTATGTTAGGGGCATATGCATAAGTAATTGTGCCGTCTTTTTGTACTCTAAAGCCATCAAACTCAGCGGTGCGCTGTACTGCAGCAGGGATTGTAAGCTCGGGATGATCCCACACACCTATTGTTAGTACATCACCTACGCCCAATTTGTATTCGTAATCGCTAGTGTTAACACCAGCGCTACTTGAAATAGATTTAGCGGCTGATTGCGCTAGCTTTTGTGTGTTTAAAAGCTGAGAATCAATAATTTGAATGTTTACTTTTTCGAGATCTTGCTCAAGGTTATATGTTTGTTCGCCTGGGTCTATGCCTTCAAAATGGCTACCGGGTACTATTGTACACCCTGATATTGCAAGCATTACGAGAGAAGTTGCGAGTGATTTACAGCTTAACGCCATTGTAGAATCCCAAAATTATTTTAAATATTGCACTTGCTCACCAACCTTGGTGAGTACTTATTTTTTTTAGCGGTGTAATTAAAGCATGAGGGCTGATAACGCGCAAGCGCGAATCATTTTATGCGTATTAATTTTAAGGCCAAATTTAAAAGCCAACGCGTTGGTCAAAAGTGCAAAAAAGCAATTTAAGTACACCGACTGAGTAATAGCGAGCTTACCTTGCGTTTACTCTTATTAGATTTACGCGACATAAAACCGCTGCCACAACTACTGTGGGCTTCGCCCATTACGCCAGCAAGCTGCGCGTATTCGAGCTAAACATTGAAAGTTTTGCGCTAACCTAGTAGCAGCGAGTTTATCTCGCGTTTGGCCTTATTAACTTTTTCGCGGTATAAAAATGTAAAAGCGTTGCTTTTATTACTCCAGCAAGCTGTGCGTCTACAAGCTAAACATTAAAAGTTTTGCGCTAACCTAGTAGCAGCGAGTTTACCTCACGTTTAGCCTTCATTAATATTGTCGCGGCATAAAAATGTAAAAGCGTTGCTTTTATTACGCCAGCAAGCTGTGCGTCTACGAGCTTGTCTAGCCCTTCGGGCACGCTTCACGTTCCAGTTCGTCGCAGAGCTCCTCTCGCTTCAACTTGATACATACTAGTTCGCATAATCATTCGAACAATTTAACGAGTTAAACTGTACGCTAGCTGCGTTAAAAAAATCTCATTTAGAACAACTAAACTACAAAGTTTTTGCCTTGCTATCTTAAAGTTTTCCTAGCGTAAAATAGCTCACACTATTATGAGAATTAGTATCAAATTTTTTGCTTATCTAGCCCTTCGGGCACGCTTCACGTTCCAGTTCGTCGCAGAGCTCCTCTCGCTCCAGCTTGAAAGCAAAACTATTTGCTTGTCTAGCCCTTCGGGCACGCTTC
>NZ_AUTO01000214.1:0-727 GCF_000498055.1 Pseudoalteromonas sp. TB51 | reverse complement strand
AGGTGTTTGGCGAGAAGCTAAATAATTAATAATAGCGATATGCTCGCTATGGGTATCAACCGTGGTTAGGTTTTCAAAGTCTAGCGGGTGGCGGCCTTTGGCTACTTTGCGCTTAGCCTCTGCATCCCATAAGTGTTTAAACTTAATATATTGCTCTGTAAAATTGGCAGCCATGGGGGAGTCTAAAATTACATGAATACTTCGCCACGGCGATCCTTTAGCTGATTGATGTATTAGCTGCTCTAGCTCGTAAAGTAGCTCTTGTGTGCGGCCAATACTAAATGCCGGCACTAACACTACGCCGTTATCTGCTACTGCGCGTTCAATTACACTTTTTAGTGTTTGGGTGCGCTCTTTTCGGCCTTGATGATTTTTATTACCGTAGGTTGACTCTATAACTAATGTGTCGGCTTTATAAGGAGGTTTTGGAGCCGGTAATAGCGGCGTGTAGGGCGCCCCTAAATCGCCTGAAAACACAACTCTATGGCTTTTATTACTCTTTGTATTAATACCAACATCTATTTCTACATAGGCTGAGCCTAATATATGTCCAGCACGCTGAAACCGCGCTTTAGCTATTTGCTTGTTGGGGCAAGGCAGCGTAAACCAGGTATTAAAGTTAACCGCTACTATCTGCTTATTTAGCAAGCTTAGGCAGGCATTTATAATTTTTATATCGCGGGTTACGCCTACTTTTAATGCATCTTCAATCACTAGTGGCAGCAAA
>NZ_AUTO01000213.1:0-1374 GCF_000498055.1 Pseudoalteromonas sp. TB51 | reverse complement strand
CAGGCGTAGTATAAATGGGCCCCTTAAAACCGGCTGCTAATAAATAAGGAATGCGCCCTACGTGGTCAATGTGGCAATGGGTAACAATAAGCGCGCTAATGTGCGCAATATCAAACTCTATTGATAAATCATCTTTTGCGTCTTCCCCCTGAAAAAGCCCGCAATCTATCAGCACGCTGGTTTTACTATTAATAACTAATTCATGGCAAGAGCCAGTCACGCCATTTACCGCTCCATGGTGAAGTATTTTCATAGGGTATCTATATTTAGTTTTTTAAGGATAAAGTTAAAAGTAGGGTCAAACAGCGCTTTAAGCAAAGTTTAGTTATGTTGTAGCAGCGGCTTTATGCCGGGTAAAAATTTGTAGAGCTATCGCGAGGTAAACTCGCTGCTACTAGATTAGCGAAATTTTCCGTGTTTAGCTTGTAGGCGCCCAGCCTGCTGGCGTAATGGGCGAAGGCTACAATAGCTGCTGCGTGGCTTTATGCCACATAGCTTATGTTAGCACTAGTATTCAAATACTGATTTAAGTTTAATACTCGCGATTAAACGCGTAATTGTTACAACAAACCTCACTATTACAATTAACAAGGTTAGTAAATATTTACAATAAACACCTATTTACTTAGTGCGCTTAAATTGTTTATAATTACGCGTTATTAAATTTAACGTTGTGTTTTTTGCAATTATATTTGTAGTAAGGATTGCTATGGAAAGTTGGTATTTAGTTACGTGTAAGCCTCGGCAAGAAGAGCGAGCAGCCACCAACTTACTAAACCAAGGGATTGAAGTGTTTTACCCCAAGCTAACCACCGAGAAACTGGTTAAAGGTCGACGTACCGTTAAACAGTCAGCTCTATTCCCTAACTACCTATTTGTTTGTCTTGAGTCACAAAACGGTAACTTTTCTGCGGTAAAAAATACGCGCGGAATTAGCGGCTTTGTATCTTATGGGGCAAATTATCAAATTGTACCTACAGCCCTAATTGAACAGCTTAAAAGTGAGCGTTTACATACTAATGATTCTACTATACCTAAAACGGGTGATGTAGTTAGCGTAAATAACAGCTCATTTAATAATATTAAAGCTATTTACAAAGAGCCAGACGGTGATATGCGCAGTATTTTGCTAATTAATCTACTTAATAAACAAGTAGAAATGAGCGTAGATAACAAAGATATAAAACAATACTAGCAAAATGCACAGCTTCGGCTTGATGCCAAAAAATTTAAGTAAGTATCAGTACGTAGGAACTGCAACCTAGGGGCGGAAGCGTGCCCGAAGGGCTAGACAAGCAAATAGTTTTGCTTTCAAGCTGGAGCGAGAGGAGCTCTGCGACGAACTGGAACGTGAAGCGTGCCCGAAGGGCTAGA